>DASSXC010000077.1:0-13008 GCA_035704205.1 Solirubrobacterales bacterium
GACAGGACCCGCGGCCGACCGCGCTAGAACGTTCTGTAACCCGCGCCCGAAGCCGACTCGTTGCGAACCCAAGCCGGCGCCGTCTGGTCGGCCGCCGCCAATGCCTCGCGCCGCGCCTTCTTGGCGCTCGCCTTGATCTCATCCTCAGCCGCCCGCCGCAGCCGCTCCTCACGCTGCTCGGCCTGACCGCGGATCCGCTCCGACTCGGCCTGAAGCTGCTCCTCGGCCCGCACCCGCGCCTTCTCGACGGCCTCGCCTTCGACCTTCTCGATCAGCTTGGCCACCCGCTCCTCGGCCTCACGGCGGACGTCGACGGTGCCCTGCATCACCCGCTCCTCGATCTCGGCCTCGAGCCGGACCGCGATCTGATGGGACTCCTCGGCACTAGCTTCGGCCTCCGCCGCCCGCTGCTCGGCGGCGGCGACACGGCGATCGGCCTCCACCTGGGCTTTTTCAAGCACCTCGCCGGTGCGCTTGGAGGCCTCCTCTTCGGTCCGCCTGACCGCCCGCGCCAGCGCCTTGTCGGCCTGCGCCTTGCCGGCGGTCATCTGCGTGGTCCACGCCTCACGGTCGGCCTCGGTCGCCTTTTGCGCCCGCTCGAAGGCCTTCTCGGCACGGTCGCGACCCTGCTCGGCACGGGCTGCACGCGCCTCGGCGGCACGCTGCTTCTCGCGCTCGGCAACGATCCGCTCGCGACCCTGTTCGCCGATCTTGGCAAGCGCCGCCTTCGCCCTCGCTTTTATCTCCGCGTTGCGCCGCTCGGCCTGGACAACCCGCTCCTCGCTCTGGCGAACCCACTCCAGCGCCTGTTTGGCGACGCCCTGGATTTCTCCGGTCGCCTCCCTCAAGGCGTTCAGCTTGACGGCGGGCTCACCCATCCATCGCAACCTACTACCAGCTCCGGAAGCGATGCCAGCGGCATCGAGCCCAAAACCTCGCAATTAGCGCGGAGGATTGGGTCCATCCCGGTAGGGGTGGAACGTCTTGTGCTTTTTCGTCTAGCGCAGCGGGCGCTAGCTCAACCCCGATCAACCGAAAAAGTTAAGTGGAGCCCCTGCCGGGATGGACCTACGCAGAGCTCTCGGTCTCGCGCGCGTGCAGCTCGCGCTTGAGGATCTTGCCGGTGGCGTTGCGCGGCAGCTCCTCGAGGAACTCGACTTCGCGGGGTGCCTTGTAGCCGGCGAGGTGCGCCTTGACGTGCGCCTTCAGGTCTCCTTCAGAGGCCGCGGCCTCGCTTGCAAGGACGACGAAGGCCTTCAGCCGCTGGCCGTACTCCTCATCCTCGACCCCGATCACCGCCACCTCGACCACCGCCTCGTGGTCCGCCAGCAGGTCCTCGACCTCGCGCGGAAAGACGTTCTCCCCACCCGAGACGATCATCTCGTCGTCGCGACCGTCGATGAAGAGGCGCCCGGCGGAGTCGAGGTGGCCGACGTCGCCGCTGCTCAGCAGCCCGTCGATCGCTTCCTTACCGCCGCCCCCGGTGTAGCCCTCGAAGGACATCTCGTTGCCGACGAAGATGCGGCCGACCTCGCCCTGGGGCAGGACTCGCCCCTGCTCGTCGTAAAGGCGCACGACCGTGCCCCGCGGCGGCTTGCCGGCCGTGCCGGGCGCGGCGCGCAGGTCCTCGGGCGTGGCAACCGTCGCGTAGGCGACCTCGGTCGAGCCGTAGAGGTTGTAGACGTTGTCGCCGAAGCGGTCCATCCACTCGATCGCCAGCTCGCCCGGCAGGGCCGAGCCGGAGAGCGAGGTGATCCGCAGCGAGGAGAGGTCGTAGGAGGCGAGCGTCTCCTCGGGGAGCTGGAGGATGCGCTGCAGCATCACCGGCACCACGGCGAGGACCTGGGCGCGATGATCCCGCACGGCGCGCAGCGTCTCCTCCTCGTCGAAGCGCCGCCGCAGCACCATCGTCGAGGCGGTGGGCAGGCTCATGATGAAGTGGAAGAAGCCCCAGGAGTGGAAGAGCGGCGCGGCGATCATCATCGTCTCGCGGCTGCGGTAGGGGATCTTGTCGAGCAGCGCCGCCACCGCGAACAGCCCGTCGGGGCTGGAGCGCTGGGCGCCCTTCGGCGTGCCGGTGGTCCCCGAGGTGAGGATGACGAAGCGGGGTTTGTCGGGCGGCGGCTTCAGATTGGAATCGTCGCCGGAGGCGATCAGCGAATCCAGCGTCACCGCGCCGGTCTCGCCCTCGCTCCAGCCGACGATCCGCTGGATGCTCTCGTCCACTCCGTCGAGCAAGCCGGCGAACTCCTCGTCGAAGACGAGCGCCTTCGGGGCCTCGCGGCGGGTCACCTCGACCAGCTGCGGGCCGGCGAACATCGTGTTCAAATAGAGGGCGCTGGCGCCGATCTTGGCCGCGGCCAGGGTCGCCTCGATGAAGCCGCGATGGTTGCGGCACATGATTCCGACCCCATCCCCGTACCCGATCCCCATCCGCTCGAAGGCGTGCGCGAGGGCGTTGGAACGCCGGTGGAGCTGTTCGAAGCTGAGCGAGCCGCGTTCGTCGATCAACGCCGTCTCGTGCGGATAGTGGATCGCCGCGGTCGTGATGCCGAGAGCGGGAGAGGCCCCCCAGCGCAGAAAGGCGGAGACGACCTTCGCGGACCTGTCGGGGCGGTGCACGCCGAGGACGCCGGCCTCGCGCAGCACGCGGATCTCGAACGCTTTGTCCGAGGCCGCCTGCCTTACCGCCGCCGCAATCGATCCGAGCTTGCCCATCGAGCGGGGAAGCCTATTCGCTATCGACAGAAGCGACCGCTATGCAGGCGATTCCCTCGCCGCGGCCGATCCAGCCCATGCTCTCGTTGGTGGTTGCCTTGACGCTGACCCTCGCCGAGGTCGCCTCGGCGAGGATGCGCTCCATCTCGGCCCGGTGGGGCGCCAGCCGCGGCTCCTCGCAGATCAGGGTCGCGTCGATGTTGACGATACGCCCGCCGACCGTGCCGACGACGGTGCGCAGCAGGTCGACCGAGTCGGCGTCGCGCCAGCGCTCGTCGTCGTCGGGGAAGAGCGTGCCGATGTCGCCCTGTCCGGCGGCGCCGAGCAACGCGTCGATCACCGCGTGGGTGAGCACGTCGGCGTCGGAGTGGCCGCTGAGGCCACGCTCGTGCTCGATCTCGACCCCTCCCAGGATCAGGGCGCGACCCTCGGTGAAGCGGTGGCTGTCGTAGCCGATTCCGACGCTCATCGGTTAGCGATTCTCGCCTACCCTGGCCGGCAGCGGCGCCAGACGACGTCGGCGACCCTCGAAGACGCAGATCTCCCCCACCCCCAGCTCGCCGAGGAGCTCCAGCGCCCGGTCGTAGCCGAAGCCGACCTGCTCCGGCCGGTGGGCGTCGGAGGAGAGGGCAAAGGGAGCGCCGGCCTCGGCGCACATCTCGGCGAACGCGCGGGAGGGATAGAGCTCGCCGACCGGCTTGCGCAGTCCGGCGGTGGAGATCTCCACCGCGATGCCGCTCTCGGCGATCGCCTCGACCGCCAGCTCGTAGTAGTGGCGCGGGTCGCGCTCGGGAGCGGGTCGCGCTCGCCCCCACACCTTGACCAGGTCGGGGTGGGCGAGGATGTCGAAGAGGCCGCTGCGGGCGCACTCGGCCAGCGCCTCGAAGTAGCGGCGCCAAACCTCGTCCGCGTCCCCCCGCCCCTCCCAGACGTCCCAGCCCTCGTGATCGACGGCGGCCTCGCCGACGAAGTGGACCGAGCCGACCACGTAGTCGAAGTCGCGCGCTTCGAGCAGGTTGGCGGTGCGGTCCTCGGCGCCGGGGACGAAGTCGCACTCCACTCCGAGCCTCAGGCCAGCCCCACGCACGAACTCGCAGTAGGCGTCGAGGTCGTCGCGCGCCTGCTCCTCCCAGAAGGGATGGCGCCAGAGCTCGAGCGCCTGCCTGAAGCGGTAGACGTGCTCGGACACCCCCAGCTCCTCGACGCCCGCGGCGGCGGCCGCCTCGCGGTAGCTCTCGACGTTCTCGGTCGTGAAGTACCGCTCGGGCGGCGTGTCCGGCTCGTCCGGGCGCAGGTGCAGATGGTAGTCGGTCAGCACGACTCCACAAGTTACGGCCTGGGGACGTGCCGTCACTCAGAGGTCCACATGGGTGCGCAAGGGACGACACGTCCGTAGGATCGCCGGATGGTCCACCTGCGGATCGTCGCTCCCGCCGACCGGTCCGGCAAGGTCGTTTCCCTGCTCGAAACGACCCCCTCGGCGTGCAACCTGATCTTCCTCGCCGGCGCCGCCCGCCAGCCGGCCGGCGACGTGATCCTCTGCGACGTCGCCCGCGAGGACGCCAGCGTCGTAATCGACGATCTGCGTGAGCTCGGCGTCCCCGACCTCGGCTCGATCGCGCTCGAGCAGATCGACTCGCAGATCTCCCGGGCGGCGAAGCGGGCAGAGCGGGCCGCGCGAGGCGCCCCTTCGGACGCCGTCGTCTGGGAGGAGGTCGAGGCCCGCACTTCGGAGACCAGCGAGCTCGGCGGCAGCTTCCTCGCTTTCATGGTGCTGGCCTGTCTGATCGCCTCGGTGGGCATCTTCACCGGATCGCCGATCCTGATCGTCGGTGCGATGGTCGTCGGACCGGAGTTCGGCCCCCTGGCCGGCCTCTGTGTGGCGGCCGTCGAGCGCCGCCGCGGCCCGGCGCTGCGTTCGCTCACCGCCCTGACCGTCGGCTTCCCGCTTGGGATCACCGCCGCATTCCTCTTCGCCCTGATCTGCGTCGCCACCGGGCTGGTGGCCGCGGACTTCAAGAGCGTCGACAACCCGCTTACCCAATTCATCGCCGAGCCGGATGCCTTCTCCGTCATCGTCGCCGTCTTCGCCGGGGCCGCCGGCGTCCTCTCGCTCACCTCGGCGAAGTCAGGGGCGCTGATCGGCGTGCTGATCTCGGTGACGACGATCCCGGCGGCGGCCAACATCGGCGTCGCCGCCGCGCTCGGCAACTGGGACGACTGGATCGGCGCGATGACCCAGCTCAGCCTCAACCTCTGCGGGATCGTCCTCGCCGGGGTCGGCACCCTCTACTTGCAGCGCCGGCTCTTCGAGCGGCGCCGACACCGCCATCTCGGGGACGAGAGCCGCACCGCCGCCGGACTTCCTGCGGAGGATGGCCAGCGGGCTCGACGGCCGGCTCCTCGTCGCTAGACCTGCCGATCGCGCAGAAGGAGCTCGGCGACCCGCAGGTCGAGCGGCGTCGTCACCTTGAGGTTCTCCGGCGAGGCGGGGTGGATCAGCACCCGCCCCCCCATCGCCTCGATCAGCATCGCCTCGTCCGTCGCCGCCCCGACCTGAGTGAGATCGGCCTCGAGCGCCCGCCGCAACGCCTCGACGCGAAACACCTGCGGCGTCTGCGCCGCCCAAAGCTCCGCACGATCCAGGGTCTCCCCAACCACCCGACCTGCATCGAGGCCCCATTTGGGCCTCGATGCAGGTCGGGTGCCGGTGGCGCGCTTGATCGTGTCCGTCACCGGGACCGCGGCTATGGCGCCGTCGGCCTCGGGGTCCGCCGCCAGGGTCGCCACCACGCCTTCGATCAGCTCCGGCGTCACGAGCGGCCTCGCCGCGTCGTGGATCGCCACCAGCTCGGTGCCCACCGCCCGCAGGGCGTTGGCGACGGACTGGGCGCGGGTGGCGCCGCCGTCGACCACGCCGAGGTCGTGCCCACCCAGGTCGTGGACGTGCCCGGGCGGGCAGACGACGACGATCGAGCGGATGCCGGCCACGGCACGCAGCGCCGCGATCGACCACTCGACCATCGGCCTGCCGGCGAGCGGCACGAAGGCCTTCGGACCGCCGGCTCCGAGCCTCTCTCCGGAGCCGGCGGCCGCGATGACCGCAGTGACGGATGCCGCGGTAACGGCGCTGCTAGGCGGTGGCGGCGAAGCGCTCCTCCAGCAGCCCGTCGAGGTATTCCTCCGCGCCCTCCTCGTCTTTGTCGAGCGCGTACATGAACTCCGAGGCGAGGATCTTCTTGGCCCGCGTGTACATCTGCTTCTCGCCGGTGGAGAGGCCCTTCTCCATCTCGCGGAGGGCGAGGTTGCGGACGACCTCGGCGAGCTCGAACACGTCGCCGGTCTTGATCTTCTCGCGGTTGTACTTGAAACGCCTGTTCCAGTTCTTCGGCATCTCCGAGACGTCATCGGTGAGAACCGATGTGACTTTTTTGATTTCGACCTCGTCGATGACCCGCCGCAATCCTGCCTTGCCGGCGTTTTCACAGGGAACCATCACGGTGAGTTCGTTGTGGAGGATCTTGATCGTGAGGTATTCACGCTCCTCCCCCATCAGCTCCCGCGCCTCTTTCTTCATCACCAGGCCGGCACCGTGATGTGGATAGACGACCTTGTCGCCCTCCTCGAAGTCGCAGACGTACTCGACTTCCTCCTCGACGATGCTTACCTCGGTGGCCTCCTCTAGCTGGGGAATTGCTCTGCTCCTTTCAATTGGCGACGGCCTCGGTGGCCGTCAACTCTGTAAGTACCGGTCGGCCAGGTCGACCTCCTGGAGCCGTCGCAGGCCCTCGCGGATGTCCTTCGCCCGCGTGGGGCCGACGTCCTCGACTGCCTCGAGGTCGGCGTTGGAAGCCGTCAGGACCTGCTCCAGGCCGCCAAGGTCCTGGATGATCTTCTGGACGACAAGCTTGGGGATGCGCGGCACGCGGCCCAGCAGCCGGTAACCGCGGGGCGCGACCGGAAAGTCGAGCGTGTTGAGCTTGCGGTCGTAGCCGAGCAACTCGCCGAGGCGGCCGAAATCGAGCACGTCCTCGTGCGGCATCCGGGCCAGTGACTGCAGCACCGTGGCGAGGTTCTGCTCGGAGTCTTCGACCGAGTAGTCGCGAATCAGGGCCGACTTGTCGGCGGCGACGCCGACCATCGTCTCCTCGAGCTGCATCTCGATCAGGCGGCCCTCGGTGCCGAGCTCGACGATGTAGCGCTCGACCTCAACCGCCATGCGGGTGGTCAGCTCGGCCCGTTGCAGCGCCGTCAGCGCGTCGTAGAGGACGCCGCCGCCCTCGAACTCGAGCACGGTGAGGCGGTCGGAGACCTGTTCGAGCCGCTCGCGGTACTTCTCCAGCGTCGCCAGGCCCTGATTGGCCTTGGCCAATACCGCGGGGATCTCCTGCAGGATGTACTTCGTCCCCTCGACATAGAGGGAGACGACGTCGCGGCGCTGCGAGATCGCCACGACCAGCGCGTCGGTCTGTTTGGAGACGCGCTCGGCGGTGCGGTGGCGGGTGCCGGTCTCCGAGGAGAGGATCGTCGGGTCGGGCATCAGCTGGACGTTCGCCCAGACGATTTTGGTCGCCTCGGTGTTGAGCACGATCGCCCCGTCCATCTTCGCCACCTGGTAGAGCATCGCCGGCGTGTAGTCGATGTCGAGCCTGATCCCGCCGGAGAGCATGTGCGAGATGTCGCCGGGGTCGCCGACGACGATCAGGCCGCCGGTGCGGGCGTGGACGATATTGTCGATGCCCTCGCGCAGGGCACCGCCAGGCGCGACAACATCCAAGGCCCTCAGTAGCCGGGGATCCTGCCGTTCCGCTAACTCGTGAAGCTCATCCCCGGGCGGCGAAGACATCTCCTCTAGGATGGCAAATTCCGCTCTACAATGCGGTCTGCCTAATCCCTAGTGGAAAGGTCGGAGAAGTCGTTGTCAAGCGGATCGGTCACCTAAAGGTGGAATCTGCGGTGATGGGCGTGCGGTTCGGGCACGGGGCGATCCGAATCCCGGACGAAGGTCCAGGTGAGCACGGTCCCCACAAGGCAGAGAGCGACCAGGACCCAGGTCGAGGCGCCGACGGCGTCGGCGAAGGAGCCGTTGTCGCCGAGCAGCGCGTGGAAGACGGCGCCGGTGACCGCGAGGGCGATCGTGCCCGCCATCACCCGGTCCATCGCCAGCACGCCGGAGGCGATGCCGACCTTCTCAGCCGGCATCGCCGCCATCGCCGCGGTCGACATCGGCGCGTAGACGAGCCCCAGCGCCACGCCGAACGGCAGGTAGCCGGCGAGCAGCAGCGCGTATGAGCTGCCGGCGTCGATCTGGGTCAATGCGAGCAGGCCAAACGTGCCCAGGCCCATGCCGACGGTCATCAGCGCCCGCGCCCCGAAGCGGGCGATCAGCCTCCCCGAGAAGGGCGAGACGAAGATCATCGGCACCGTGACCGGCAGGATCATCAGGCCGCTGAGCACCGCCGAGTGGCCGCGCACGTCCTGCAGGTACTGGGACTGGAAGAACATCACCGACCAGTAGGCGCCGACCAGGGCGAAGGCGGCGGCGCTGGCGCCGAGGTAAGGGCCGTTGCGAAAGAGCGAGAAGTCGACGATGGGACTGCGCGGTCGATGCTCGATGCGCCAGAAGGCGTAGAGGGAGGCGACGCCCACCACGGCGAGGGCGACGATCGCGGCTGCGCCGAGGACTCGCGATTGCACCAATGCGAGGACGATCGCGGTCAGGCCCACGGCGAGGGTGACCAGACCCGGCAGGTCGACGTGCCGCCCGGCGCCAGGATCGGTTGACTCGGGCGCAGCGAGCAGCATGATCGCCACCCCGAAGGCGGCAATCGGCAGGTTGATCCAGAAGATCAGGCGCCAATCGAGGTCGACCAGGGCACCACCGGCAAGTGGCCCAATCCCCAGCGCCAAAGCAGAGATCCCAGCCCAAATGCCAAGCGCGCGAGCTTGCTTCTCAGCAGGGAAGACGTTGCAGACGATCGCCAGCGAGAGCGGCAGCATCGGCGCCGCGCCCAGCCCCTGCAGCACCCTGCCGCAGATCAGCATCACCTCGCCCTGGGCCGCGCCGGAGACCACAGAGCCAGCGGCGAATACGCACATCCCGACGAGAAAGAGGCGCTTGCGGCCAAACACGTCGCCAAGCCGCCCGGCGGTGACGACGAAGGCGGTGATCGCCAGCAGATAGCCGTTCATCACCCACTGCAGCCCGGCCTGGGTCGCGTCGACGTCATGGCGAATGCTCGGCAACGCCAGCGCGACCACGGTCGAATCCAGCATCAACACGAACAGACCGCAGCAGGCGCCGACGAGAGTCCACCACGACCTTGACATGCGGGCAGGCTATGTGCAGAAGGGGACGGGTGACCCTCTCCCGGAGGCTCCGGGATCCGCCCGTGAACCCTGTGCGGCGAATCAGCTGCGCGACGGTCTCCGGGGGAGGGTCACCCGTCCCCTTGCCCCCTCAATGCGTTGCAAGCAGGTCGCGCTCGGGGTCGATGCCCCAGCGCTCGCCGACGGCGGCGAGGTCGCCGTCGAGGGCCCAGCGGTCGGGGCGCTCCTCCCCCTCATGCTGTGGATTCGCCCCCTTCAGCGTCATGCTGCCGGCGTTGTCGCCGATCGCGCGGATCGCGGCGACGTCCTCCGCGCTGAGGCGCTGCTCGGCCGGCAGGTTCGCCAGTTCGACCCGCTTGGCCTCGATCGGGCAGGCCTCGGGGCCGGGCTCCTGGATCAGGGTCGGCGCGACGCACTCGACCGCCGGGTGGGCGAGGTTCCACTGACAGGCAAGCTGGATCGGCGTGAGCCTGGCTCGTTCGGCAATCGGCAGCACCCGCTCCAGCTTCTCCAACCCGGCCTCGATCCAGCCATCCGGGCGGAACGCCCGGTGATCCCCCTGCGCCAACTCCATCCCCGGCCGCAGGTCGCCCCAGAAGAGGCCACCGTAGTCGACCACACGGGTGATCACCTTGACGTCGTGGCGGGCCGCCGCGTCGAGGCAGAGCTCGCCCGGCCAGGGCTCGAACGGGTTGAGGATGATCATCGCCCAATCGATCCGCTCGCCAAAGCGCTCGATGCAGGCGATCAGGTCGAGCGTGAAGCCATTGGCGGGACCCGGCGCCACCCCGATCTGCCCAGCCAGACCCGCCTCGCGCAGCGCCGCCATCCCATCCCAAACCGCCTCGCTGGAGTAGCCGATCCGGTCGGGATTGTGAAGCAGCAGCAGGTCAAAGCGATCCACCCCAAGCCGCTCGAGGCTGCGCTCCGCAGCCATCCGCAGATACCCCCCGTACTCCTCCGGCCCGCGCAGCCGAGGATCGGTGAAACGAGGAAACCCCCGAGGCCCATCCCGCTCCCCCTCGTAGAAGTCATGGCCTACCGCGCCAACCAGCGAGTACTCCTCGCGGGATACTCCGGCAAGCGCCCGGCCTAGAACACGGTCGGCATCCCCTTGGCCATAGGTATCGGCAGTGAGAACAGTCTCGATCCCATTCCCCGGCCGAAGCAACCCTTCCAGCCGCTCCTCCGCTACAGCTTCACCAAAGCGAAGAAAGCGTCCCCCGCTCCAAGTGCCTATCGCCGTTCGCCCAGGCTCACGCATACAGAGCTAACCGTATCGGCAGCTCGCGCGGGTGGCGCGTGGCAGGGGGCGTCCCGGCGGGGCGGCGTTAGTTTTTCGCCCACCCACTCAGCGAGAAAAGAAACCTCAACGCGCGAAAAACCCAGCCCCGGCGGGACACCCCCTGGCGCGTGACAGGACCCGCGCGCCACTACGCCCGGACACCCCTCCCCTGTGACAGGACCCGCGCGCCGGGCTACTCAGGAATCGTCGTCAGCGGCAGGCGGAGCCTCGTCGCGAGGATCGGCGTCCTCGCCGCTGGGCTCGTCCTTCTTAGCCCCAACCCCAACCTTCTCCGGCTCAGGCTTGTCCGGCTTCGCCTTCTTAGCCGGCTTCTTGGGCGCGACGATCGTCAGCTTCAGCGGCTTGTCCTCCTCGTCGCCGGTCTCGTCGCGCTCGACCAGCACGGTCGAGCCGGGGACCATCGGCCCCTGGCGCAGCACCTCGTCGGCGAGCGGGTCCTCGATGTAGCGCTGGATCGCGCGGCGCAGCGGCCGGGCGCCCATCGAGGGGTCCCAGCCTTTGTCGACCAGCAGGTCCTTGGACTCGTCGCTCAGCTCCAGCTGCAGCTCGTGCTCGGCCACCTGGACACGGACCCGGTTGATCATCAGGTCGACGATCTCCTTGACCTCCTCCTTGGCGAGCTTGTGGAAGACGATCACCTCGTCGATCCGGTTGAGGAACTCGGGCCGGAAGACTTTTTTCAGGTCGCTCATGATGCGGTTCTTCATGTCGCCGTAGGACATCCCGGTCTCGTCGGCGACGGTGAAGCCGATCGAGGTGTTCTTGGCGATCTCCGAGGCGCCGATGTTCGAGGTCATGATCACGATCGCGTTGCGGAAGTCGACCGTGCGCCCCTGGGCGTCGGTGAGCCGCCCGTCCTCGAGAATTTGCAGCAGGATGTTGAAGACGTCCGGGTGGGCCTTCTCGATCTCGTCGAGCAGCAGCACGCTGTAGGGCTTGCGCCGCACGGCCTCGGTCAGCTGACCACCCTCGTCGTAGCCGATGTAGCCCGGCGGCGAGCCGACCAGGCGGCTGACCGCGTGCTTCTCCATGTACTCGGACATGTCGATCCGCACCAGCGCCTCCTCGTCGCCGAAGAGGAACTCGGCGAGGGTGCGGGCGAGCTCGGTCTTGCCGACCCCGGAAGGGCCGAGGAAGATGAACGAGCCGGACGGGCGCTTCGGATCCTTGATCCCGGCGCGCGAGCGGCGGATCGCTTTGGAGACGGCGGTGATCGCGACCTCCTGGCCGATCACCCGCTTGTGCAGCTCCTCCTCCATGCGGATCAGTTTCTTGGTCTCGGCCTCGGTCAATTTGAAGACCGGGATGCCGGTCCACATCGAGACGATGTCGGCGATCTCTTCTTCGCCGACGTCGGGGCGCTCGGCCGAGTCGCCCTCGGACCACTCGTCTTCGAGCTGGCGCTTGCGGGTCGTCAGCTGGCGCTCGGTGTCGCGCAGGTTGGCCGCTTTCTCGAACTCCTGCGCCTCGATCGCGGCCTCCTTTTCGCGCCGCGTCTTTTCAACTTCCTCCTCGAGGTCGCGGTAGACGGGCGGGGCGCTCATCGACTTGATCCGCATCCGCGAGGCGGCCTCGTCGATCAGGTCGATCGCCTTGTCGGGCAGGAAGCGGTCGGAGATGTAGCGGTCGGCGAGCTCGGCGGCGGCGGCCAGGGCGTCGTCGGTGATGTTGACGCGGTGGTGCTGCTCGTAGCGCTCGCGCAGGCCCTCGAGGATCTTCACGGTGTCCTCGACCGAGGGCTGGTCGACCCTGATCTGGGCGAAGCGGCGCTCCAGCGCCGAGTCGCGCTCGAGGTATTTGCGGTACTCGTCGAGCGTCGTCGCACCGATCGTCTGCAGCTCGCCGCGGGCCAGCGCGGGCTTGAGGATCGAGGCCGCGTCGATCGCGCCCTCGGCGGCGCCGGCGCCGACCAGGTTGTGGAGCTCGTCGATGAAGAGGATGATGTCGCCGCGCTGGGTGATCTCTTTCATCACCTTCTTGAGGCGCTCCTCGAACTCGCCGCGGTACTTCGAGCCGGCGACCAGGGCGGCCAGGTCGAGCGTGTAGATCTGCTTGTTGCGCAGCAGCTCGGGCACCTCGCCGTTGTTGATCCGCGCGGCCAGGCCCTCGACCACGGCGGTCTTGCCGACGCCAGGCTCGCCAAGCAGTACCGGGTTGTTCTTGGTGCGGCGGGAGAGGATCTGCATGATCCGCTCGATCTCGGTTTCGCGGCCGATCACCGGGTCGAGCTTGCCCTCCTCGGCCAGCTTGGTCAGGTTGCGACCGAACTGGTCGAGCAGTTTCGAGCTCTTCTTGCCGGAACCCTCGCCCTGGCCTCCTCCGCCGCCGCCCTGACGGCGGCCGCCCGGCCCCGACAACATGCGGATCACCTCGTTGCGGATCTTGTCCGAGTCGGCGTCGAAATCGAGCAGGATGCGGGCGGCGACGCCGGCATCCCGACATCCGATCCGCTCGACGCCTACGCCGATGACCTGATCGCGAAAGCGGAGAAGGGCAACATCGATCCGCTGATCGGCCGGGAGCTCGAGATCGAGCGCATGGTGCAGGTGCTGGTCCGCCGCCGGAAGAACAACCCGCTGCTGGTCGGCGAGCCCGGCGTGGGCAAGACGGCGCTGGCCGAAGGCCTGGCGTTGCGTATCTCCAAGGGCGAGGTG
>DASSXC010000078.1:0-13616 GCA_035704205.1 Solirubrobacterales bacterium
CGAAGCGGGCAAGGAAGCCAAAGTCTTCAACGGGGTAACGGCGATCTCCGGCGACGGCTCCCGCGTCTACTTCGTCGCCCAAGGCGTGCTCACCGACGAAGCGAGCCCGACGGGCGCCACCCCGCAGACCAACAAACCGAACCTCTATATGTGGGACGAGGAAAGCGGGGCAACCGCTTTCCTCGGCAAACTCGTCGCGGCCGACGCGATCAAAAGCAACGTCAGAGGAATTGGCCTGTGGGGTGGTCAGGGGACCTGGCGCAACAACGCCTACCCGGTGCCGGTCACGGGCGCTGGCAGCGGGCGGATCCTCCCCTTCCTCTCAAAAGCCGAGCTGACCGCAGCCGATGCCGACGGCGAACACCTCGACGTTTACCGCTACCAGGCGGGCCCGGACACCCCGACCCTCACCTGCATCTCCTGCCGCCCCGGCGGCCCAGACAGCGAGCCGCTCGACGTGGACATCCACAGCCAGACCGGCCCCGGCAGGACGGACTTCGCTGAGGAAAGGCGCTGGGTGAGCGAAGATGGGGAGACGGTCGGCTTCCTGACGCCGGAGGGCTTGGTACCGGGCGACGTCAACGAGGCCGACGACTTCTACCTGTGGCACGAAGGTGAGTTGGTGCGGGTGCCGGGCAAACCCTTCGCCACCGGCGACAGCGACGGCCCCTTCCTCTCCCACGACGGCTCGGTGGTCGCCTTCACGACCAGCTCAGCGCTCCTGCCCCAAGACGGCGACACCGTCGCCGACGTCTACGTCGCCCGGGTCGGCGGCGGTTACCCCAACCCGGCGGTGAGCGATCCATGTGAGGTGGGTAGGAACTGCCAGCCCTCCGAATCGCCGCCGGCCACGCCCAACCCCGCCAGCAGCACCTTCAACGGGCCGGGCAACGTCACGCCCAAGTCCCAGGCCTGCCCGCCCAAGAAGCGCAAGGTGAGGCGCAAAGGCAAGGTCCGCTGCGTGCCCAAACACCCGCGCAAGTCCGCGAGCAAAGAACACAAACGCGCTCGACACGCAAACGCCGACCGGAGGAACACCAAGTGATCCGCGCCGCCAGAAGACATCCTGGGCACAGGATCTCAGCCGGCTAGAGATGCGAGCTGTGCGATGAGGAAGGCGAGCCGAGAGAGGGGGGGAGGAGCGGTGATCGCGGCTCGCCTGCGGGGGCGGCGCTCTGAGATCGAGCAGGCGACCCTGACCCGCGTCTATGCGGTGTCGGAGCCCCCCGCCGGCGCCGGGCCCGAGTACCTGGAGGGCCTGCGCGTCGCGGTCTCGGCCGCCATCGAGTACGGCCTGGGGGGGATCGAGCGGGGAGAGCAGAGCGCTCCTCCGGTCCCCGACGTCCTCCTGGCCCAGGCCCGCCTCGCCGCCCGCTCGGGCGTCAGTCTCGACACCGTCCTGCGCCGCTACGTCGCCGGCCACACGCTGATCGACGACTTCATGGTCGAGGAGGCAGAGCTGTTTGGCCCCGCCGAGCTGAAGCGCCTGCTGCGCTGCCAGGCGGCGATCGTCGATCGTCTCCTCGCCGCCGTCTCCACGGCCTACAACGAGGAGGCCGAGCGCCGCCCCCGCAGCGCCGAGCGGCGCCGGGCCGAGCTGGTCGCGCGCCTGCTGGGCGGCGAGCCGCTCGAGACCAGGGAGCTTGACTACGACTTCGACCTCCACCACCTCGGCTGCGTCCTCTCCGGCCCCGGGGCGACGCAGGCCCTGGCGCAGATCGCCAAGCCCCTCGACGCCCGCCTGCTCTCGGTGCGCCGCGAGGAAGGCACGCTCTGGGCCTGGCTGGGGTCCAGGCGCCCACCCGATCCTGGAGAGCTGGTGCGCTGTGCCGAGCGCGAGCTTCCCGAGGGGCACGTGCTGGCGATCGGCGAGCCGGGCGAGGGGATCTCGGGCTGGCGGCTGACGCACCGCCAGGCGAGGGCTGTGCTGCCGATCGCCCAGCGGGGTGGGGAGAGGGTGGTGCGCTACAGCGGCGCCGCCCTGCTCGCCTCCGCATTGCAGGACGAGCTCCTGAGGGCGGCACTGCGCAATCTCTACCTGGCGCCGCTTGAAGTCGAGCGCGACGGGGGCGCCGCGCTGCGCCGTACCCTGCGCGCCTACTTTGCCGCCGAGCGCAACGTCTCCTCGACCGCGACGAGCATGGAGGCGGACCGCAAGACGGTCACCTCCCGCCTGCGGGCTGTGGAGCGCCGCCTCGGTCGCCCGATCGTCTCCTGTGCCCCAGAGCTGGAAACTGCCCTTCGCCTAGAGCAGTTCGCCGCCGAACCCTCCCCAGACACGGGAATTACGCCCCCCCAAATCCCCAAACTGGCAACAGACAACGGCGCCCACCCCTGAGAGCATCGCCCAAGCGTAATCCAGGGGAGGGAGAGCAGCATGCGATTGGGCAGGCATCGAGTGGTTCGGGCGTTCACGGCAACGCATAGCGCGGCCGCGGAGCACAGTGCCAGGCCGGCGCTTTTCGCGGTCGGAGAACGCAGGGAAATGACAGCCCGCCCGCTTCTCCGCCTGCCCCTGTCCCTGCTCGGCCTCGCGCTTTTCGCGGCGATGGCCATTCCCCCGGCCGCCGGTGCTCGAGCCGCCAGCCCCGTACCGCCGGATCCGACTTCGTCGTTCGAACTGCTTGCCGAGGGCGCGGGACTCGGTGCGGATCCGTTGGCGACGATGCCGGGCATCGACGTAGATACCGCGACTCCGCAGAGGACCACCATCCCCGGCCGCTACATCGTCGTCCTCGAGGACTCGGTTGCGCACCCGGGCGCCGTGGCGGAGAGCCAGACCGAGCAGCGCGATCGCGAGCTCGGCCTCGTCTATCGCCACGCCCTCAAGGGGTACTCCGCCGAGCTTTCAAGGAGTGCGGTAGAGGCTCTGAGGCAGAACCCCAAGGTCAAGTATGTCGTCCCGGACCGCAGGGTCGAAGTGGCGACCCAGACCACCCCCACCGGCATCAAACGGGCCTTCGGCCACACCAATCCCGATCTCGACATCGACGAAACGGACGACGTGCGGATCGACGCCGACGTGGCGGTGATCGACACCGGCATCGACTTCGAACATCCCGATCTGAACGTCGTCGGCCGGGCCAACTGCGTCCCGGTGGGGGAAAACCCCCTTACCGAGGAATGCATCAGCGGCCAGGGCGTCGACGGCGACGGCCACGGTACCCACGTGGCCGGCATCGTCGGCGCCCTCGACAACAACAAAGGCGTGGTCGGGATCGCACCCGGCGTGCGCCTCTGGGCGGTGCGGGCGCTCAACAACAACGGCAGCGGGGCGGAGTCCTGGATCGTCGCCGCGGTCGACTGGGTCACCGCGACGCGAGGGGACGAAGACTCCGAAAACGACGTCGACGTCGCCAACATGAGCCTCAGCTGCGGATGTCCGCTGCCTGCGTTGGACGAAGCGATCGAGGCCTCGACCGAAGCCGGTGTCGTCTACGTCGTGGCGGCGGGCAACAGCGCCAGCGACGCCAAAGCCTTCAGCCCGGCGAGCAACCCCGACGTGATCACCGTCTCCGCCCTCGCCGACTACGACGGCAAAGTCGGCGAAGAAGCGGAACCCAAATGCAACGGCAGCGATTACTCCGAATCTGGCTACGACGACACCCTGGCGACCTTCAGCAACTATGGCAAAGACGTGGACATCGCAGCGCCCGGCGTCTGCATCCACTCGACCTACAAAGGTGGCGGCTATGCGTACATGAGCGGCACCTCGATGGCATCACCCTATGTTGCCGGCGCTGCCGCCCTGCTCGCGGCCAAAGACGAGCCCGAAGACCTGAAAGACGTCGAAGCGATCCGCGAGCGCCTGATCGAAGAAGGCAACCTCGAATGGGAAGACGACTCCGGCGACGGTCAGCAGGAGCCCATGCTGGATATCGGCAGGATCGCCACCGAACCGCCGACGATCGAATCCAAAGCCAAAGCGACCCTGCGCGGCAGGGTCAACCCGGGCGGACTGGCTACGAGCTATCGCTTCGAATACGGCACAACCACCGCCTACGGCACGAGCGCTCCGGTCCCCAACCAATCGATCGGCTCAGGAGATGCGTACGTCGCCGTGAGCAAACCGATCGAAGGCCTCAAAGGCCAGACCACCTACCACTACCGCGTGGTCGGGTCCAACTCCAAAGGCAGCTTCTACGGCGCCGACCGGACCTTCGGCACCACGCCGCCGGCGGTCGCCGCCGAGACGACGGCGAGCGATATTCACGGCAACGACGCCACCCTGAACGCCATCGTCAACCCCGAAGGGATAGCCACGCGCTACTACTTCGAATACGGCCCCACCGCTTCCTACGGGCGTAAGTCACCGCCTCTGCCGAAAGCCATCGGCTCGGGCACAAAAGCGGTCGAAGTCGACGCCCCGGCGGGCGTGCTCGCCGACGAAAGGACCTACCACTACCGCGTGGTCGCCAAGAGCAATGCCGGCACCGTCCATGGCGAAGACCACACCTTCACCACCACCGCCGCCCAATGGAGCGGGGAGCGGGTCGAGCAGGCGAATCCAAATCCCCTTCCTGACCCGCTATACGGGGAAAACTTCAGGAGTGAATTGGGAGGCGTCTCCTGCTGGGCCCAGGAAGGTTGCATGGCCGTCGGCAACTATCAGAAATACGCGCAGCAGGCTGAATCCATGCGCTGGGACGGTGAGAGCTGGACCGCCGCTCCGATGGCTGATCCCCTCGAAGCTACGGAGAGCATCGTGAGCGATGTGTCATGCGTCACCGCAGACTGGTGCGTGGCTGTTGGCCTCTACTCGGCCAAACCGGTTGAAGAACAGGAAGGCCGACCGATGATCCAGCAGTGGGACGGTGACGAATGGACAGCGGCGGACTCGATTTCCTTGCCCAAAGATGTCCACACGGAAGCAATCAATGGAGTGCCGCTGGTTGGGGTGTCTTGCGCTTCCCTAGACATGTGTATGGCGGTTGGTTACTATCCCGACCCGACCAAAAGTGCCTCGGAAGAGCGTTCGCTCCCCCTGATATACAAATGGGATGGTGAGGATTGGGTTTTCATGGAGCAGTCCTTGCCAGCCGGGCTGGCTGCGTATGCAGTGGACTGTCCAAGCCCCACCTGGTGCATGGTGGCAGGAGAGAACGAGGAACCAGGTAACGGCGGCTTCAGTCCCTTCGCCGAGATATGGGATGGCGATGAATGGTCGGTGGTCCAGGATGCGACGCCGGAAGGTGGGGAATCCAATCACCGATTGAGCGACGTCTCTTGCCCCGAGCCAGACCATTGCATGGCGCTTCTCTACAACCCGTTCGACACCTTTCCACATATGGAGTCCTGGGATGGGACCGGATGGACTCAGGAATCGCTGCCAACGGGGCCGGGCGCCGGGGCAGCGTTGGCCCTTTCTCTCGCTTGCCCGGCAGCTGACGTTTGCAGCGCGGTCGGTGCAGCATTATTTGGAGATAAATACGCGCCGATGGCAGACGAATACGCGCCGGTGGCATATGCCTGGGACGGAACCGACTGGTCGGTGCAGTCGGCAGCGCTGCCCACGCACGAAGCGGAAAGCTCCGTACCGAACGCTTTCCTCGGTTCGGTTTCCTGTCCATCCGCCAGCAGCTGCGCAGCGGTCGGGGGCGACAGCCCTGAGGAAGTCGAACCCAGCGGAATCGCCGAGTTCTACCGCGGGCCTGGTCCGGTCTTGATCACCGATTCTGCCTCCCAGGTCAAGGCGCTCCGTGCGACCCTCAACGGCACGGTCAACCCGGGAGGTCTTTCCACCACCTACCGGTTCGAATACGGCGAGACCAAGGCCTATGGCGGCAAAGTCCCCACTTCGGCAAAAGCAATCGGGTCGGGCGGCGGAGATGTGGCGGTGACCGAGACGGTCAAAGGCCTCAAATCCAATACCACATACCACTATCGCGTCACCGCGACCAATGCTGAAGGCACCACCTACGGGGAAGACAGGACCTTCAGCACCGAGCAGTTCTTGCCACCTCACCTTGCCTCCAGCTTCGGCGAGCACGGTGCTGGAGCGGGGCAGCTGAACGAGCCCTTCGGCATCGCCTTGGACGGGAGTGACAACGTCTGGGTGGCCGACTCCGAAAACAACCGTATCGAGAAGTTCAGCCCGGACGGAGACCTACTGCTCCAGGTCGGCTCCAAAGGCACCGGCAGTGCTCAGTTCACCGAACCCTACGCGATCGCGGTCGCCCCCGGAGGGGATGTTTGGGTTGCCGATACCTTCAACAACCGGGTTCAGGTGTTCGATTCGCAGGGTAAATTCCTGAAGACTCTGGGTTGGGGCGTCTCCGACGGGACGAGCAAAAAATTCCAGACCTGCAAATCGAGCTGCCATGCCGGCCTGCCCGGCGAAGGCGCGGGTCAGTTCGATAGGCCGTATGGCCTCACCTTCGATACGGGGGGGAACCTCTGGGTCATCAACAGCTGGAGCAACCAGGTGGCGAAGTTCAACGCCGCGGGTGAATTCCTCTCGCAATGCAATTCGGGTGGTGGTGCCCACGTCGACATCGACGTCGACTCGGGGGGCGGCCTGTGGCTCGTCGACTACGAAGGGTACGTGCGGAAATTCAACTCCAAATGCGAACAGCTGCTCAAATTCGGATCGGAAGGCTCCGATGAGGGAGAGTTCGACTTCCCGACCGGTCTCGGTCTCGACCCAGAAGACAACATCTGGGTTGCCGACTCGGACAATGACAGGGTTCAGGTGTTCAACCCCAACGGGGAATATCAGACCCAATTTGGTGAAGGTGGCGATGGAGAGGGCCAGTTCGACTTTCCGCGGGACGTCGCCCTCGACTCCGAAGGAGACGTATGGGTTGCCGACGCCTACAACAGTCGGATTCAGAGATGGTCGTACGGGCCTGCGGCCACCACCAAACCGGCGACCGAAGTGAAACCGACCACCGCCACCCTCAATGGTGCGGTCAACCCCAAAGGCGCGGCCACCAGCTATTACTTCGAATACGGCAAAACTACTTCCTATGGCTCCAAAGTACCGCTCTCGCCCAAAGCGATAGGAGCGGGAGCCAGCGACGTTGCCGTAAGCCAAACCCTGACCGGTCTCTCTAAAGGCACGACCTATCACTACCGTGTGGTCGCGGAAAACGCTGTCAGAGCCGTCAAAGGCAAAGATACGACCCTGACCACGCCTGGTGCCGAATGGCTGAACGAAGGCGATCCGCTCGAAGGGGAAGCCGAAATGGCCTTCTCCGGCGACATGGCGTTCAACAGTCTCGGCACGGGCCTCGACTGCTCCGTCAGCGCCTCTCTTGCGACCACCGGAGGCAGCACCGGCGAGATCGCCACCTTCAAAGTCGCCGACTGCGAAGGCTTCGGCTTCCTCTTCGAAGGCTGTGAACTGAGCGAAGCCAAAGCGAAAGGCCTCCCCTGGGCGGTCGAAGTCGGCAAAACGACGCTTAGCGTCAAAAGCGTCTCGGTCGAATACGCATTGACGGAATGCGGCAACGAAGAAGTCGAAAGCGTGACGTTGAGCGCGAGCAAAATCACCGCCACGCTCGACGAACCGGAACAGATCAGCGCCGTCTCGCTGTCGGGCACCTCCGTCATCCAGGCTCAGATGGGAGGGGAAAAACTCGGCTCCGCGGGCGCCGCGGTGGAAGGCCAGCTCGAGGTGCTGGAAAGCATCCGGTTCTCCGGCGACATGAGCTTCGACTCGATGGGCACCGGCCTCGACTGCACCGTCGATGCCTCCCTTGCGACCGCGGGGGGCAGCACCGGTGAGATCACCGCCTTCGACGTCGATAGCTGCGAAGGCTTCGGCTTCCTCTTCGAAGCCTGTGAACTGAGCGAAGCCAAGGCGAACGACCTGCCCTGGGCGGTCGAAGTCGGCAAAACGACGCTGAGCTTCAAAGGGGTCTCGACCGAATACGCGCTCGAGGAATGCGGCATCGAAGCGGTCGAAGGCGTGGATCTGAGCGCGACCAAAATCACCGCCACGCTCGACGAACCGGAACAGATCAGCGACGTCTCGCTGTCGGGCACCGCCGTCATTCAGGCCCATATGGAAGAAGAAGAACTCGGGTCGGTGGGCGCGGCGGTGGATGGCGAGCTGGAAGTGACGGACCGGTCGAAACCGGGTCGGTACGGCGTCGGCTGATCGCTCGCGGAGCTGGGCGGAAGGAGCACCGCTAAAGTTGTCCGTTGCGCCCGGATAGCTCAGTTGGTAGAGCACTTCCATGGTAAGGAAGGGGTCACGAGTTCGAGTCTCGTTCCGGGCTTCGGGGAAAGCGCTGCTCAGGTGGGGTTTTCGGGCCTTGAAGGCTGTGTCGTTGGGGGCTGAAAGTCGCTAATGGTTGCGTTTTGGTTGCGCCGAATGACCCCCTCGGCCAGCAGGCCGAAAGCCGGCGTAAGCTGGACGGGAGACCGCTCTTGCTCTGGCGTGCGTGCGTGCCCATGAGTAAGGAGGGGTCACGAGTTCGAGTCTCGTTCCGGGCTTAGATCGGTGAGGACCGCGGCGTCGGCTGCGCCTTCCTGGGGCCTTTCGGAATGGGGTAGATATTCATGTTTATAATTGCTCCCTGGGCTCGGCCCGAGGCAGGGAATGGGAGAGACGGCGTACTTTCCAGACGACTTCGCCGACGCCTTCGAGGCGGCGTTCGCCCGCTTCCAGGTTCGCATCGAGCGGGCCTGTGCCGAGGGGGCCGATTGGGCTGGCGGAGCAGCCGCGGCGATCCGCGCGGCACTCGAGTTCGCCGCCGAGGACCCCGCCGCGGCGAACACGCTGACCAACGAAGCAATGGCGGCCGGCGTGGACGGCATCGCCCGCCGTGAGCGGCTGCTCGCCTATGCCGCCGAGGGGTTGGCACACGGCCGCGATCGGCGTTCCGAGGCCGAGGATCTGCCGGGCTTGACCGAGCACGCACTCGTCGGTGGGATCGCCGCCCTGATCGCCGACCGGGTTGCTCGCGGCCGCGCCGCCGAGCTTCCCGCCATGGCGCCGGAGGCGATCCAGTTCGCCCTCACCCCGTATCTCGGCATCGCCGAGGCGAAGCGGATCGCCTCCACCGCGCGATAGCCTGCCCACCCCGTGGACTTCTCCCTGACCAACGAGCAGGAGGACTTCGTCGCCGCGATCCGCGACTTCTGCGCGCGTGAGTGCGGGACGCAGGAGCAGCGCGAGAAGCTCACCGACGGCCACGAGCTCCACCACAACTTCGACCTCTACAAGCAGATGGCGGAGCTGGGCTGGCTCGGCGTCACCATCCCCGAGGAGTACGGCGGCTCCGGCGGCTCGATGCTCGACGCCTGCCTCTTCATGGAGGAGACCTCGCGCGGGCTGGCGCCGATCGGCGGCTACGCGACGACGCTGATCGTCGCCGGCGCGACCCAGCGCTTCGGCACCGAGGAGCAGAAGAGGGAGATCCTCGGCGGGATCGCCGGCGGCGCGGTCGAGGCGATCGCGATGACCGAGCCGGAGGCCGGCTCCGACGTCGGCTCGCTCACCACCTCGGCCGAGCAGGTCGACGGCGGCTTCGTCCTCAACGGGCAGAAGGTCTTCATCTCCAACGCCCACATCGCCGACCACATCCTCGTCGTCTGCCGCACCACCAAGGGCGAGTCCAAGCACGAGGGCCTCTCGATGGTCTGGCTGCCGCGCGAGACCAAGGGCCTCGAGATCGTCCCGATCAAGACGATGGGCGGCGAAGAGACCAACACGCTCTACCTGACCGATGTCGAGGCCCCCGCCGACGCCCTGCTCGGCGAGGTCGACCAGGCCTGGACGCAGCTGATGGCCGGGCTCAACGTCGAGCGCCTGATCCTCGCCGCGACGATGCTCGGCATCGCCCAGCGAGCTTTCGACGACGCGCTCGCCTATGTGAAGGAGCGCAAGCAGTTCGGCCGCCCGATCGGCTCCTTCCAGGCCCTCCAGCACCGCCTCGCCGACATGGCGACCGAAATCGAGTCGGCCCGCCTGATGACCCGCTGGGTCGCCAGCCTCACCGACGAGGACCCCGGCCGCATGCTCCCCCGCGAGGCCTCGATGGTGAAGCTCCACGTCACCGAGGTAGCCAAACGCGTCGCCGTGGAGGGCATGCAGCTGATGGGCGGCTACGGCTACTCCTCCGAGTACGACATGGAGCGCCTGGTCCGCGCCACGATGGTCTCGACCATCTACGGCGGCACCTCCGAGATCCAGCGCACGATCATCGCCAAAACCCTCGGCCTCTGAGCCCGCCCGGGCGCGTTTGTCAGGGATAGCCTGACTAAGGCGCCCGAGTGGCGGGTGTGAGTGCCGACCGGAGCACTGCGACGACCTGGTTGGGCTCGTCAAAAACCTGGTGGTAGGACAGGCGCAGGACCTCATATCCGAGAGCACGCAGCTTGAGATCGCGGGCCCGATCGTCCTCAAATGCCGTGCGACCACGGTGGGACGAATAGCCGTCGGTCTCGACAATCAACCGCCGCTCTACCCAGCAGAAATCGACAGTCAGGTCGGCGATTCGCAGGTTCACCGCGGGCATGGGGAGGTGCTGGCGCCTGCAGAGCCACAGGAAACGACGCTCCAGCTCGCTGCGTGTTTTGTCTAAGTCGACATCGGGGCCGGTCGGCAGCCCGAGGAAATCGGCTTGCCGGGTGGCCCGACGCAGCGCGTGGGGTGGGACCGCGCTCTTGAGGTCCGCGAGAGTGCGAGCAGGTGAGGTGACGGGGATCGCACGGTGTCGGATGATCTCCGGCGGCTCAAGCGATTCAGGGCGGTGGACGCGAATGCCCCGTCGGCGACGCCGGCCATTTCTGCTCGTGAGGGAGACGTCGACAGGCCCTTCCCGAGATGGCAGTAGTTCCCAGAGGGTCGCCGCACTGCGATGGCTGAGGGCAGCGCCATCACCCAGCGCCAGTACTGCAGCCATCCATCTGCGCTCATCGTTCGGGGCGGTGTGGCCGACGGCGTAGACGCCTCGGTGGAGACGGTGTAGGCGGCCGCTCTGGCAGCGTTCCAGCACGGCGGTGCGGGTCAGCCCCGCCTCACGGAGCTGCTGGCTGGAGATTGCGCCATGCTGGCGTCTGGCGAGTTCCGCTATCAGGCGGTCTGGGGCGCTTTTGTCAGGCATATCCGGACTAAGGCGCCCGGTCCTCATCTTCTCCCCCCGGCTGGCGCGAAACTCCCCCAGCGAGCGAGGAATCCTTGGGCGCCCCAGAGCGCTATCCTTCAGCCCAGCCTCGCGCCTCGGCCCGGGGTTTTCTCTTGTAACGACGTCGTTTCGGCAACGAGGAGAACATGGCACGCGGAGATGTCCGCATCGCAGTGACGCTGGCTTGCGAAGACTGCAAGCGGCGCAACTATCAGACCAACAAGTCGCGGCGAAATTCGCCGGACCGTATTGAGATGCGCAAGTACTGCCGCTGGTGCGGCCACCACACGGCGCACAAGGAGACGCGGTAGTCCGCCATGGCGAAAACGCGCGCACAGCGCAAGGCGGAGAAACGCGCCCGCGAAGCCGAAGCGCAGAAACGCGGCGGCGCCAGCCGTAAGACCGACTCGCGAGCCCAGCACGACACCCAGGTTCCCGTCTCCGGCGACGTCGCCGAGGTCGAGGCGGTCGAGGCCGGGATGGCGGTTGGCGCGGCGGAAGCCGATCTCGTCACCCCCGACGCGCCGAAGCCCCGCAGCGTCAAGCGCGCCGAAGCGAAAGCGGCCAAGGAAGCCGAGAAGCGCCAGCGCGAAGAGCAGAAGCGCCGCGAGAGCGAGCAGCTCGCCAAGCGCCAGAAGCAGGCGCAGGGCGAAAAGCGCCAGCGCGGCGGTGTGCTCGGCTTCTTCATCTCCTGCTGGGCGGAGCTGCGCAAAGTCCAGTGGCCGGACCGTGAAACGCTCGTGCAGGCGACCGCGGTGACGATCATCTTCGTCGCCGTCGCCGCCACCTACCTCGGCCTTCTCGACACGGCGTTCAGCTTCCTCATCAAGCAGATCCTCTAACGGGATCCCAAGACGAAGGACCAACTTTGTATCGCTGGTACGTGATCAACACCTACTCCGGGCACGAGAACAAGGTCAAGCACAACCTCGAGCACCGGGTGCAGACGATGGCCCAGAACCGCAACGTGCGCCAGGTCGTGGTGCCGACTGAGCAGGTGATGGAAGTCAACAAAGAAGGCCAGAAAGAGCCGAAGGAGAAACGGACGATGCCCGGCTACGTCCTGGTCAACATGGAGATGACCGACGACGCCTGGGGCCTGGTCAAGAACACCCCCGGCGTGACCGGCTTCGTCGGCTCCCGCAACAAGCCGGTGCCGCTCTCCAAACCGGAGGTCGACCGCCTGCTGCACCGCGAGACCGCCGAGCGCCCCCGCACCCAGGCACAGTTCTCGATCGGCGAGTCGGTCAAAGTCATCTCCGGCCCGCTCTCCGATTTCTCCGGCGAGATCGCCGAGATCAACGAGGACGCCGCCAAACTCAAGGTGCTGGTCTCGATCTTCGGCCGCGAGACCCCCGTCGAGGTCAACTACGACCAGGTGAAGAAGATCTAGCGCGGCCCGCTACCCTCTCCGATCCCGATGGCGAAAAAAGTCCTCACTCTCATCAAGCTGCAGATCCAGGCGGGCAACGCCAACCCGGCGCCGCCGGTCGGCCCCGCGCTGGGCCAGCACGGCGTCAACATCATGGAGTTCTGCAAAGCCTTCAACGCCCAGACCCAGGCCGAAGGCGGCACGATCATCCCGGTCGAGATCACCGTCTACGAGGACCGCTCGTTCAGCTTCATCACCAAGACGCCGCCCGCCGCGGTGCTGATCCGCGAAGCGATCGGGATCAAAAAAGGCTCGGGCGAGCCCCACGTCAACAAAGTCGGCACGATCTCGCCCGAGCAGATCCGCCAGATCGCCGAGCGCAAGATGCCCGACCTCAACGCCAACGACCTCGACGCCGCCTCGAAGATCATCGCCGGCACCGCCCGCTCGATGGGCGTGGACGTGAAATAGGAGACGCGATGGCCCACGGAAAGCGCTACCGCAAACAGCTCGGCAAGGTCCAGCGCGAGCGCGAGTACCCGCCCGCCGAGGCGGTCGCGCTGATCAAGGAGACCGCCAGCGCCAAATTCGACGAGACGGTCGAGCTGCACCTGCGGCTCGGCGTCAACGTCCGCCACGCCGAGGAGCAGCTTCGCGGCACCCTCGCCCTGCCCCACGGCCTCGGCAAAGACGTGACCGTCGCCGTCTTCGCCGAAGGCCAGCAGGCGCGCGACGCCGAGGCGGCGGGCGCCGACGTCGTCGGCGGCCAGGAGCTGGTCGAGAAAGTCCAGGAGGGCTGGACCGACTTCGAAGTCGCGATCTCGACCCCGGACATGATGAAAGCGGTCGGCCAGCTCGGCCGCGTGCTCGGCCCCCAGGGCCTGATGCCGAACCCCAAGGTGGGCACCGTCACCGACGACATCGAGAAGGCGGTTACCGAGTCGAAGGCGGGCAAGATCGAGTACCGCACCGACCGCCAGGCGATCGTCCACCTCGCGATCGGCAAGGCCAGCTTCGACGAGGGGAAGCTGCTCGACAACTGCCTCGCGGTGATCGACGAGGTCGTCCGCGCCAAACCGTCCTCCTCGAAGGGCAAGTACATCCTCTCGGCGACCTTGACCACCTCGATGGGGCCGGGGATCAGAATCGCGCCAATGGCAAGAGAG
>DASSXC010000079.1:0-4687 GCA_035704205.1 Solirubrobacterales bacterium
AAGCATGCCTTCCAGGACTGAGATCTCAATCAAGTTGCATAAGCGCCCGGTCGCGAGCGGTTCAAGTGAGCGCAACCGCAGGAGTTTGCAACGCCGTAGTGGTCCCTCAGATGACTTTCCGCGTGGCTCTGGCCGAGGGGCTGTACGTTCATCGCTTCCGATGGACTCCGATCAGGTCAAAACCGGCGCTGAGGTTGTCAGGAGCGGGATCGCCCTCTGGTCGTTTCTGGCGGAGCGATCAGCGCGACAGCGGCCGAGGCTGCGGGCCTGCTCGATGCCCACCTCGACGCCCAGCGAGAGCGGGCCGAGGAAGCCGCCCGCTCGGCTGGCGCGGTCTTGGCTGGCGCATGGGTGACGACAAGCCGCTTCCAATCCCGACAGCGTATGGCGCTCATGATGTATCCCGTATTTATCTGCCTCGACTTATAGATTGCCCATCCAATGGCAAACATCTACAGGCCCACATTTGAAGACGGAGAGCGACCTCCGGGCTTCGGCTCCCGGCGTGCGCGCATCGGCTACGAACTCGGTACCGAGCTGATTGGAGCCAGTCTCTGGGAGGTCCCACCAGGCGAGGCGGCCTACCTCTATCACTTCCACTATTCCGACGAGGAGCTTGTGATCGTTCTCTCTGGGCGCCCTAGCCTCCGCACCCCGGAGGGCATTCGGGAGCTAGAGGAGGGAGAGGCGCTGCGCTTCCCCCTCGGTGAGGAGGGCGCACATCAGATTCTTAACCGCACGGAGACGACTGCGACCTTTCTGGCGATCTCAAGCCATGGTCGTCCCGATGTCGTCGTCTACCCGGACTCCGAAAAGATCGGTGTTGGCGAGCGTCTACCTCGAGGCGGTGGACTGCGCGCGTTTTTCCGGCGCAGCGACGGCGTGGACTACTTCGAGGGCGAGTCCCCACCGGGAGAACATCACGGCGAGTGAAGCAACAACCGATCCCCGCGAATCCCGCAGCGGTTGGTGCGAAGCCGCCCGCGCGGCTGACGCGGTGCTTACTGGCGCACCAACTGGCGCATAACTTGCGCGCGGAAACGGCAAACCGCTTGCTCATGCGGGATTGCGCGCCCCGACCCGGCATGTACTTCATCTAGATCCGCCCGCATTGGGATTGGCATTCCGCTTTTCAAGCGGTTCGCAATCCGGCTGAATCCGGTTGTTTCCGATCTGGCTGGCGCACAGGTGGCGCACAGAGTGAGAGATCTCGGCCGGATTGTTCGGAACGAGGCATAAGCTCGACCGATGAGGGAGATCACACCACCCCCTCCAGGTTGGTGGGACCGACAAATCAACGGCGTCGCCGAAGTCCAATTCTTCCTCCGGCATCAACTGCGACGAGCGCTTGAAGGACAAGCCTTCGCAGACGACGAAAACGTCCGACGGCTCACGGGGGACTCGAAGCACTGGCTTGAGTTTTGGGAGCGCCAGTCCGGCCAGGAGTTCTTCGATATGGCGACTCTTGTTCGGCTAGCCACGACGGTCGAGATGTTGCTGCGCGACTACTACCGAAACTGTCTCGGCCACCCGAGCATTTCCGAACTTGCACCGAAAGGCGGCAGCGGCGTATTCCAGCGCCTATTCCCCTGGGGCAGCCCGAGCGTCATCGACCTCTACGCGGATGCCCTAGCCGTAGACCTCGGCGAGAATCCCGAGTTGAGGCGAATGCAGGAGCTGATGGCGCATCGACACCTGTATGCCCACAGCTCCGGACTGGTCAACGAGAACTATCTGGACAATTGGCGGAAACTCACCGGGGACGATCTCATGGCAGCAGGAGTCCTGGGCTCTTACCCAGATGAGGACTTTTTCTGGTTTAAGCCGCTCGAAGAACTGGACGAATTCATCGAGGACTCGCGCAGGTTCTTTCGCTGGTTCCCGGTATCCGGGAAGGACTCCTCCGCCGCAACGAGCGCCTGATCGCCAGCTAATATTCAGTCAGTGACGACCCGCGAGAAAGCCCGTGCTGTTCTGGATCATCTGCCTGAGGAGCGGGTGGATGCGGCGCTGGCAGCGCTTGAGGCTGTAGAAGGCCGCGACACTTCGGTGGAGGCAATCCTTGCCCGCCACGGTGAGGAGCGACTGAGCCCCGAGGAATTTGACCGGCACTTCGGGTCGCTGACAACCGATGCCGAGGGCTGAGCGTGACGCAGGTCCGGCCGGAGCTGATCTTTCCGGTCGGCTTCGATGAGGACGCCCTTTCCAAGGACCTTGAGCGCCTGTCAGAAGGTGCGGTGTAGGGGCACTGGAGGCGTTCCGCAAAGAGTTACGCCGCGAAGGCGGCATCCCGCAGTCTCGACTCAAGGCCTGCCACGACGAGGGGCAGGACGGGACAATGCTCGGCGGCTGCGTCAAGACATACGTGCCGTGGCCGGACGGTCGCTTCGGCGCGGTGTTCGTTGCGGTGAAGCACCCGAGTCGGCCTATGGCCCTCCGCACATTCGCATTCGGGGTTCGACACCACCCACCAGGGTCGAATGCCGAGACGGTCTATGAAGTCGCTCATCGACGGCTCAACGAACATGCCGCATAACGGCTTCTGGTACGACAGGGTCACGAAGACGCAAGCCACCGTCCCTCCTGAGACACTGCCCCGCCCATGGAGTTTGACGTCGAGCTTGCTCAGTGGCACCTTGAGAACCTGAGCGCCACCGCGCCGCTGACTGGCGGTTCGGCTGGGGCCGCGGGGCTGAGGCTCACGTTCGCTCTCGGAGGCGTGCCGTCCATTGCGCATGGCGTCGCCGAAGTTCATCCTCATCGAGGTCGGCGCGGCCAAGCGGCAGGTAGTTCGGGGCCCAGGACCCAACAGCTTCATCGGACTGAGCGACGGCCCAGCGGTCCCAGAGGCGCATCTCGCCGACCGCCTGGCCGGTCCCTGCTTCATAGGCCGCGAGAAAGTCGTCGGCAACTTGCTCGTCGAACAGGAGGACGAGATCAAGTCGGCACCAGCCCAGGTCGAGGCCGCGTGGACCGCGTGACCCGCCCGACCAGTCGACGATGCCCGTGAGCCTTCCGTCGCGCCAGACGACGTTGCCCGACCAGTAATCGCAGTGGGTGAGCACCTCGGGCGACGCAACAACCTCTGACCAGCGAGACCGAACCTCCGCCGCCAGCGGGCCACCCAGCGTCTCCCGAGATGCCCCGCTGCGGTCGAACACGCTCGGCAGTTCCGCCAGCCGTTCGGTCGGCACCGTGTGCACCGCGGCCAGCGCACGACCCAACTCGCGCGCCCACCCCCTGGGGTCAGTCGGAGTGATGTCCGGCTGACCGTCGAGCCAGCTGATCAAAGAAGTCGGGTGCCTCGACCAGCGGCCGTCCAGGTCGCCGCCGAGCGGCACCGGGGCCAAACCGCCGAGACCATCGAGGACCCGCAGTACGCGCTGCTCACGCAGGGGAGCCGGGTCGTCCACCGGAAACTGGCGGACGACAACGCTGATCGCGGGATCCCCGGTATCGACTCTCCAGGTGTCCGCGTGCTGGCCGCCTTCGAGGCGCGCGGCACCCAGGACCACGGCCGACGGGCCCGCCAGGCGCCGGACTTCCTCCAGCGCTCCAGATGAGGGCAGGGCCTCGGATCGAGCCATCGCCGAAACTCTAAAGTCGACGGCGCTCTTGGAGGATCCCCCGCCAACGACGAGGATGGCATCGTCCGCCATCTGCTCGACCGGCATACTCTCTTGTAAGCCCTCCGACACTTCGCCGATAGGGTCGTTCCCGATGACGCGAGGACAACCATGAGGATCGGGGCGGAGGCGTCGGCTGTCGTCGGCAACACGCCGCTGGTCTCGCTGCGGCGGCTGGGGGAGGGCTTGCCGGGAGAGGTCTGCGCGAAGTTGGAGTACTTCAACCCCGGGGGCTCGGTGAAGGACCGGATCGGAGTGGCGATGATCGATGCGGCCGAGCGGGAGGGGCTGATCGAACGGGGACGCTCGGTGATCGTCGAGCCGACCAGCGGGAACACCGGCATCGCCCTGGCGATGGTCTGCGCGGCACGGGGCTACGAGCTGATCCTCACCCTGCCCGAGGGGATGAGCCGGGAGCGGGCCAAGCTGTTGCGGGCCTACGGGGCCGAGGTGCGCGAGACGCCCTCGTTGGGAGGGATGACCGAGGCGGTCGAGCTGGCCGAGGAGATTCGCGAGCAGCGCAAGGGATTCATGCCGCAGCAGTTCTCGAATCCGGCCAACCCGGAGGTGCACCGGCGGACGACGGCGGAGGAGATCTGGCGCGACACCGACGGTGAGGTTGGCGCCTTCGTCGCCGGCGTCGGCACCGGCGGCACCATCACCGGTGTCGGTGGCTTCCTGCGCGAGCGCAGTCCAGACTCGCTGGTCGTGGCGGTTGAGCCCGCCACCTCGCCGGTTCTCTCCGGTGGCCCGCCCGGCCCGCACAAGATCCAGGGGATCGGCGCCGGCTTCGTTCCGGAGGTGCTCGACCGCTCGGTGATCGACGAGACGGTTGCGGTCGGCGACGAGGATGCCCTCGAGACCGCCCGCTTGGCGGCCCTTCGCGAGGGCGTGCTGGCGGGGATCTCCGCTGGGGCGAACATCAAGGCGGCGCTGCAAGTGGCGAGCCGGCCGGAGATGGCGGGCAAACGGGTGGTGACCGTGGTCTGCGACTCGGGCGAGCGCTACATGTCCCTACCCTTTTTCGCACCATGAGGATGCTCAAGCGTGTAATCCACGAG
>DASSXC010000080.1:0-7146 GCA_035704205.1 Solirubrobacterales bacterium
GAAGCTCCCTCCGATGACGCGGAAGCGCTGGGCAATCCTGCTGGTCGTCTCGGCGGCGACGGCGATGCTGCTGCTCGACGTGACGGTGGTGAACGTCGCCCTGCCGGCGATCCGCAGCGACCTCGATGCGAGCTTCGGCGAGATGCAGTGGGTGATCGACGCCTACGCGCTGACCCTCGCCGCAACGCTCCTCAGCGCCGGCGCCCTGGCCGACCGGATCGGCAGGCGGGCGGTCTTTATATGGGGCCTCGCTCTTTTCACCGCCTGCTCGGCGCTGTGCGCAGCGGCGACGTCCCCTGTATTCCTCGACCTCGCCCGCGCCGCCCAGGGAGTCGGCGCCGCCGCGATGTTCGCCTCCTCCCTCGCCCTGCTGGCGAACGAGTTTCAGGGCTCCGAGCGCGGCTTCGCGCTGGGCGTGTGGGGCGCCGTGACCGGCGCCGCCCTCGCGATCGGCCCTCTGGTCGGCGGCGTGCTGACCGACGAGCTGGACTGGCGCTGGATCTTCCTCGTCAACCTGCCGATCGGCGGTCTGCTGATCTGGCTGACGGCGCGCTCGCTGCCTGAGTCTCGCGAAGAGCGGCCACGCCCGCTCGACCCCGCCGGGATGGTGACCTTCGGCGCCGCCTGCTTCCTTGCCACCTACGGACTGATCCGAGGCAACGAGGACGGCTGGGGGAGCTTTCCGATCGCCGCCTCCCTGGTCGGCGCCGCCCTACTGCTCGCCGCCTTCGTCGCGGTCGAGCGCCGCGCCGAGGCACCGATGCTGCCCCTGTCGCTCTTTCGCATCCCGGCCTTCACCGGGACGGCGCTGGTCGCCTTCGCACAGTCGGTCGCGCTCTACCCACTGCTCCTGTTCGTGGCGATCTATCTGCAGAACGGGCTCGGTCTCTCCCCCACCGAGACCGGGCTCCGCATCCTTCCTCTGACGCTCGTGCTCGTCGTCGTCGCGCCGATCTCCGGTCGGCTCACCAACCGCTGGCCGCTGCGAGTGCCGCTGACCACCGGCCTGGTGCTGATCGGCGCCGGGCTGCTGCTCATGCGTGCGGTCGATGCCGACAGCGAATGGACGGTGCTCCTTCCCGGCCTCCTCGTGGGCGGGCTGGCGATCGGGGTGATCAGCCCGGCCCTCGCCGCGGCAATGGTGAGCGTCCTGCCGGTCGAGCGCAGCGGCCTCGCCTCGGGAATCAACAACACCTTCCGCCAGCTCGGGATCGCGATCGGCATCGCCGGCCTCGGCGCGATCTTCGAGCACCAAGCAAGGGAGGCCTTGGGCCTCCGGGCCGGCCTCGTCGCGGGCCTCGATTCCGTGCTCGCCGTTGCTGCCGTCACCGCTTTCGCTGCTGCTGCGGTTGCCTGGCCGCTACTCGGATCGCAGCGCTCAACGCCCACCTCTTAGCCCCGCGGCCAGGACCATTCGCTATCCGGGGCACTGGGCGCCAAGAGTCCTCGAATCGCCAATCCTCGGGACTTCGTTTGTCGGCCGGCACGCGGGGTAGCTCGCTGGGTACATCCAGCGCAAGCAACGGAGAGGAGATCACCGTGGGAATCTCACTCGGCGGAATCCTGATCATCGCTGGCATCGTCCTGATGTTCGTCTGGAGCTTCTGGGCTGGCTTGATCGTCGCCTTGATCGGCCTGATCGCCTTCGGGGGCTTTGCTCGGAACAGGTGGTACTAGGGCGGTGCTCACACGCGCCCGCGATCTCCGCGATCTACTCGACCCGGCTCTCGCGCTGGGCGGGGATGCCGCGGCCCGGGCGCCTCGCCGCTGAGGAAGCGGTTGGTCTTCTGACCCGAGCGGGAACCGGACTTGCGGTGCCGGTGAAAGCCGCTGGGACCCGGGCCGGGGCCACCTTGCCTTCGCTACCCGCGGTGGCGCAAAGCAAGCCTGCGCCTCAGGAGCAGAGGCGCTCGCGGGCGATCCAGTCGGATCCGTGCGGCGGCTTGCGCGGCCGCTGCCGGGCCCCGTCGCACTCGAGCGAGCGTCGCCGGACAGCGGGGCCGAAGGGCCGAGCGGCGACGGTCGGCAGCAGCAGCGGGACGGGGTCGATCGGCGTGTCGTAGCGGCGCACCTCGAAATGCAGATGTGGCCCGGTCGAATGCCCGGTGGAGCCCACGTAGCCGACCCGGGTGCCGCCGACGACCCGCTCGCCGACCCAGGTCGTGATCTCAGACAGGTGGGCGTACCAGGTGGTGAAGCCGAGCCGGTGCTGGATCACCACGAGGTTGCCGTAGCCGCCGTAGTTGTAGGCGGCGTAGATCGTCGTCCCGCGACCAGCCGCGCCGACCCGGGTGCCGAAGGGAACCGGGAAGTCGAGGCCGTCGTGGCGGCGGCCGCCGCCCCTGGGGGCGCCGAACCCATCGCCGATCGGCCCCTGTACCGGGCGCAGGAAGCGCACCGGGCCGTCCGGGCTGTCCGAGTCCGCACTCCCGTGGCGCAGGGAGCCGATCGTCGCCGGCCCGGCGAGCCCATCGACCCCGATGCCCGCGGCGCGCTGGGCACGCCGCACCGCCGCCCCGGTCAACGGCCCGAAGCGCCCGTCGGCCCTTCCCGGTCCATGCCCGGCCCGCTGGAGCAGGAACTGCAGCGCGGCGACGTCCCAACCGCGATTTCCGAACCGCATCACCCTGCTCCCCAGCCCCGGCCTCCCCCGCCATCCGAGCGCCCGGCGCGTGCGCGGACCCGCCACGCCGTCCACCTCCAGGCCGCGGCGCCGCTGGAAGACGATCACCCCCCGCCGGGTGAGTGGGCCCTTGATCCCGTCCACGTAGCCCCTGTAGAGGCGCAGCTCCTTCAACGCCGCCTGCAGAGCGGCGACACTCGCGGGGGACGCATCTGCGCGCGGGGGAACGGCGATCGCGATGGCGATGAGCGCCGCCACCCCGATACCTCGGATCGGGCGCATATCCAATATTGGGTAACAGCTCCGACCCACGGCCCCCGCAACGATCCATGCATCGGCTCGACTTAGACTCATGCCCGATGACGGAGGGAGCCTTCCCGCTATGGCTGCGCAGAGCATGAGCCTCCGCGCTGTGCGCCGGGGAGTGCTCGTCCTGCTGCTCGATGCGCTCACTCTGCTGCTGCTCTCCGAGCTGCTGGCCGGCTTCGTCCTCGACGGCGCCGCGAGCGCGCTTGGAGCGGCGGCGCTGATCGGCCTCCTCAACGCCCTCCTCTGGCCGGCGCTGGCGCGCTTCGCGCTGCCGTTGACCGTCCTCACCCTGGGTGGGGCGGCGCTGGTGCTGAACGGGGTGATCGTGACCTTCGCGATCGAGCTCCTGCCGCACGCGCGGATCGACGGCGTTCTGGAGGGGATCGTGGTGACGATCGCGATGACGGCCGTCACCTCGGCGCTCTACGCCCTGCTCGCGATCGACGAGGACGAGTCCTGGTACCGCCTCGTCGTGCGGCGGCAGGCGCGGCGGCGCAAGCAGACGGTCCGCAGCGAGGTCCCGGGCGTCGTCTTCCTGGAGATCGACGGGCTGGCGCACGACGTGTTGCGCCGCGCGCTCGGCGACGGCAGCGCCCCGAACCTGGCCGCCTGGCTGCGCAGCGGCAGCCATCGGCTGAACAGGTGGGAGACCGACTGGTCCTCGCAGACCGGCGCCTGCCAGGCCGGCCTCCTGCACGGCGACAACGACGACATGCCGGCCTTCCGCTGGTGGGAGAAGGACCGCGGCGCGGCGATCGTCACCAACCATCCGCGCGACGCGGAAGAGCTCGAGCGGCGCCACTCGAACGGGCGCGGGCTGCTGCACGCCGACGGCGCCAGCCGCGCCAACATCCTCTCCGGCGACGCGCCGCACTCGATGCTGACGATGAGCACGGCGCTGCGGAGGCGGCGGCCGATCGGCCGCGACTACGCCGCCTACTTCGCCCGCCCCTCCGCGGTCGCCCGCACCTTCGTCCTCGTCCTCGCCGAGGTGGCACGGGAGCGCCGCGCGGCCCGCGCGCAGGTCCGCGACGACATCCGGCCCCGCATCGCCCGCAGCCGCTCCTACGCGTTGGTCCGCGCCTGGGGCACGATCGTCCAGCGCGACCTCCAGGTCGCCGCCGTGGTCGGCGACATCCTCGCCGGCCGGCCGGCGATCTACACCACCTTCCTCGCCTACGACGAGGTCGCCCACCATTCCGGCATCGAACGGCACGACGCGCTCGCGGTGCTGCGCGACCTCGACCGCCAGATCGCCAGGATCGCCGCCGCCTGCCCCGAGGCACCGCGGCCCTACCGCCTCGTCGTGCTCTCCGACCACGGCCAGTCGCAGGGGGAAACCTTCCGCGACCGCTACGACGAGACCCTCGAGGACGTGGTCCGCTCCGCCTGCAAGCCGGAGAGCACGGTCGCCGTCGAAGGGGGCGACGACGACTCCCTCGCCTACCTCAGCGCGGGCCTGACCGAGGTCGCGCGCGACGACACCGCGGCCGGCCGCACGGTGCGGATCGCGACGCGGGACCGCCGCGCCGGCGGCGCCGTCGCCCTCGACCGGGACGCCCGGCGCGACATCGAGGAGACGCACGGCGACGAGATCCCCGAGCTGTCGGTGATGGCCTCGGGGTGCCTTGGGCTGATCAGCTTCCCGCGCGAGCCGGGCCGGGTGACCCTGGAGCGGATCGAGGCGCTCTACCCGCAGCTGATGCCGGCGCTCCGCGATCACCCCGGAATCGGGTTCGCCCTGGTGCGCTCCGAGCGCTTCGGGGCGCTGGCGATCGGCAAGGCGGGGACGGCGTTCCTCGACGAGGACCGGGTCGAGGGCGAGGACCCGCTCGCGCCCTTCGGCCCCAACGCCGCCGACCACCTGCGGCGCACCGACGGCTTCCCCCACTGCGCCGACCTGATGCTCAACAGCACCCTCTGGCCGCAGTTCGGGGAAGTTGCGGCGTTCGAGGAGCTGGTCGGCTCGCACGGCGGCCTCGGGGGAACGCAGAGCTTCCCCTTCGTCCTCCACCCCAGCGAGCTGGCCTGGCCGGAGGAGGAGGTCGTCGGGGCGGAGCGGGTCCACCGGATCTTCCGAAGCTGGCTCGCCCAGCTGGGGCACTCGAGCTACGCGAGCGAGGTCGCCTCCCCGGGCGCCAGCACCCGCACCTCCACCTGAGGCGCGAGGTCGCGGGCCCGGGCGACGAACTCGCGCGGCGGCGTGCTCAGCGGGCCGGGGCGCAGTCGCGCCAGGCCGAGCGGGTAGAGCGTGCCCCAGTGGATCGGGACGGCGATTCGCGGCGAGAGCAGGGCCGCCGCCTGGGCGGCGCGCTCGGGATCGAGGTGTCCCTCGCCGATGCTCGTCCCCCAACCCCAGATCGGCAGCAGGGCGAGATCGAGCTCGCCACCCAACTTCCCCATGTCGTCGAAGAGATCGGTGTCGCCGGCGAAGTAGACGCGGCGATGGCCGGCGCTCAGCGTGAAGCCGACGGCCCGCGACTCCCGCTCGAACCGCCCCCCGCCCGGGTGCCATGCCTCGGTAGCGGTGACCGTGACCTCGCCGACCCGGGCGGATTCCCCAGGGGCCAGCTCCGTGACGTCGGCGAAGCCGTGGCGCCCGAGGAACTCTCCCCCGCCCGGCGAGGCGAGCACGCGGACGTCGCGACCGATCCTCCGCAGCGAGGGCAGGTCGGCGTGGTCGTGGTGCAGGTGAGAGATCAGCACGGCGTCGAGACCCTGCGTCAGCCCCGGCGCCGGAGCCGCACCGTGGCGGCGCAGCGGCCCGACCCGCCCGCGCAACACGGGATCGGTGAGCAACCGGGTGCCGCCGAGCTCGACGAGGACGGTCGCGTGCCCGACGTAGGTGACTCGCTCCGGCGCCGTCACCTCCGCGCCGCCCACTCGCTGCGTCGGGAGCGCCGCGTATCGTCCGCCGGGGCGATGAGCGAGCGGCAAGCGATCTTCCGTGGGCGCCTGCGCCGGCCTGGGCGCGAGGGTGCCGCTGGGGAAGACGAAGTCATCGAGATCGAGCCCGGTGCATTGAGTGGGATCTTCGCCGCTCCGAAGTGGATGCGCGACCTCGGCTTCTCCGCCTGGCTGCTGGTCGGCGCCGCCGCGGCGCTGGTCGGCACGATCTGGCTGCTCTCGCTGACGCAGACGATCGTGCTGCCGGTGATCACGGCGGGGATCATCGCCTCGGTCGCCTCGCCCCTGGTCGACCGGCTGCGCGAGCGCGGCGTCCCGAGGAGCATCGGGGCGGTCCTCATCTTCCTCGTGATCGTCGCGGTCGGGGCGGGCGTCGGGGTGATGATCCTGGCGGGAATCGCCAGCGAGGCGGGCGGCATCTCCGAGCGGCTGCGGGAAGGCGCCGGTGAGATCGAGTCCTTCGTCCAGGACCTCGGGGTGAACGCGCCGACCGCGGCCGACGCGAACTCCGACGCCGGCGCCTCGATCAGCGCCGGCTTCCAAGCCCTCACCCACGGCCTGATCGGCGGGGTCGACAAGCTGGCGTCGCTCGCGGTCTTCCTCTCCTTCACCGCCCTCAGCCTCTTCTTCCTGCTCAAGGACATGCCGACGATCGGGAGCTTCGTCGAGCGCCATCTCGGGTTGCCCGTGCCGCTGGCCCACTCGATCCTGGGGCGGGTGGCAAGCAGCCTGCGGGGGTACTTCCTCGGGGTCACCGCGGTCTCGATCTGGAGCGCGGCGATCGTCGGCGGCGGCGCGCTCGCCCTCGGCGTTCCCCTGCCGGCCACGATCGCGATCGTCACCTTCGTCGGCGGCTACGTGCCCTACCTCGGCGCCTGGACCGCCGGCGCCTTCGCCGTCCTGATCGCGCTCGGGGACCAGGGGACGGAGACCGCGCTGGCCCTCGCGGTGGTCGTCCTGCTGGCCAACGGCGTCCTCCAGCAGCTGGTCCAGCCGATCGCCTACGGCGCGGCGCTCAAGCTCCACCCCCTCGCCGTCCTGATCGTGACGATCGCCGGCGGCTGCCTCTTCGGCGCCATCGGGCTGGTCCTGGCGGCGCCGCTGCTCTCCGCCGGCGTGCGGATCGCGGCCGAGATCAACGCGGCCGAGGGAGAACCAGACGCCGACTAGGTCGGATCACGCCCAGGTGCGTCGGCCTCCAGCTCGCTTTCCTCCTCCTTTGCCTCGGCGCTGGCAAGGAACACATGGTGGTGCTCGTCCTTTGCCAGATATGAAAGGAAGCTCTGGCGCAGCTCCGCCGTACCCTC
>DASSXC010000081.1:0-11555 GCA_035704205.1 Solirubrobacterales bacterium
GGAAATCTATGACTCCGGCTGGCTGGACCGGCTCGAAGCGAGCGAAAGCGTAGGATCGGATGGAGATGGCCACGAGGACAGCGCCAGGCACCCCCGACGCCGCCCTGCCGCATGCGGCCGACATCGACCAGCTCTGCATCAACACGATCCGCACGCTGTCGATCGATGCGATCCAGAAGGCGAACTCGGGTCATCCGGGGACGCCGATGGCGCTGGCGCCGGTCGCCTACACGCTCTGGCAGCGCTTCCTCCGCTTCGACCCGGCGGACCCGATCTGGCCGAATCGCGACCGCTTCGTCCTCTCGGCTGGGCACGCCTCGATGCTGCTCTACTCGCTGCTCTTTCTGGCCGAGGTGCAGGCGGTCGAACCCGATTACGAGGTGGTCGGCCGACCATCCGTCTCCCTCGAGGACATCGAAAGCTTCCGCCAGCTCGACTCGCGCGCCCCCGGCCACCCGGAGTACCGCTGGACTTCGGGCGTGGAGACGACCACTGGCCCGCTCGGCCAGGGCATCGCGACCAGCGTCGGCATGGCGATCGCCTCCAAGTGGCAGGGCGCCCGCTACGGCGCCGAGCTCTTCGACTTCGACGTCTACGCGATCGCCGGCGACGGCTGCCTGATGGAGGGCGTCTCCAGCGAAGCGGCCTCGCTCGCCGGTCACCTCGAGCTCGACAACCTCTGCTGGATCTACGACAACAACCACATCACGATCGACGGCCACACCCGGATCGCCTACGAGGACGACGTCGCCGCCCGCTTCATGGGCTATGGCTGGAACGTCACCCGGGTCGGTGACGCCAACGACATCGAGCTGCTCAGCCGCGCCTTCGAGGAGTTCAAAGGCGAGCAGAGCCGGCCGACGCTGATCATCGTCGACAGCCACATCGGCTGGGGCTCGCCGCACAAGCAGGACACCCCGGCGGCCCACGGCGAGCCGCTCGGCGAGGAGGAGGTGCGCGAGACCAAGCGCGCCTACGGCTGGCCCGAGGACGCGCGGTTCCTCGTTCCCGAGGGCGTCAGGGAGCACTTTGCCGCCGGCGTCGGCAGGCGCGGCGCCGAGCTGCGCGCGGCGTGGGAGGGGAAGCTCGCCGACTTCAGCAGGGACAGCGCCGACCTCGCCGCCGAGATCGAGGCGACGCAGAAGCGCGCTCTGCCCGACGGTTGGGACGCCGACGTCACCAGCTTCGAGCCCGACGAGAAGGGGCTCGCCACCCGCAAGGCCTCGAGCAAGGTCGAGAACGCGATCGCCGGGCGCGTGCCCTGGCTGCTCGCCGGCTCCGCCGACCTGACCGACTCGACCTCGGTCCGGCTCGACTTCGACGGGGCCGTCGACTTCGAGCCCGGCGCCTACGACGGGCGCCAGCTCCACTACGGGATCCGCGAGCACGAGTCGGCGGCGATCTCCAACGGGCTCTCGCTCTCCAAGCTGCGGCCGCTCTGGTCGACCTACCTGACCTTCTCCGACTACGCCCGGCCGGCGATCCGCCTCTCGGCGCTGATGGAGCTGCCGGTGATCCATCTCTTCACCCACGACTCGATCGGCCTTGGCGAGGACGGCCCCACCCACCAGCCGGTCGAGCAGCTCGCCTCGCTGCGGGCGATCCCCGGCCTCGACGTGATCCGCCCGGCCGACGCCAACGAGGTCGCCGAGGCCTGGCGGGTGGCGATCGACCGCACCCACCAGCCCGTCGCCCTGGTCCTCACCCGCCAGGACGTGCCGATCTTCGACCGCGAGAAGTACGGCTCGGCCGAGGGGCTGCGCCGCGGTGGCTACGTGCTCGCCGACGCCGACGGGGGAGACCCCGAGGTCATCTTCATCGCCACCGGCAGCGAGGTCGCGCTGGCCCTCGCCGCGCACGAGGAGCTGAGCGGCGAAGGCATCCGCTCGCGCGTCGTCAGCCTGCCCTGCTGGGAGCTGTTCGATCGCCAGGAGGACGGGTACCGGGAAGAAGTACTGCCGCCGAGCGTGACCGCGCGGGTCTCGATCGAGGAGGCCTCGACCCTCGGCTGGGACCGTTACGTGGGACCGGACGGCGTCAAGATAGGGATGCACACGTTTGGGACCTCAGCGCCGCTGAAGGACGTTCAAGACAAGTTCGGCTTCACCCCCGACCGGGTGGCCGAAGCCGCAAAGGAGCTGCTCTCATGAAGGCGACCGCGAAACTGCACGACCTGGGCCAGAGCCTCTGGCTCGACAACATCACCCGCACGATGCTGGGCGACGGCACGCTCGCCGGCTACATCGAGGAGCTCTCCGTCACCGGCCTGACCTCGAATCCGACGATCTTCGACAAGGCGATCTCCGGTGGGGACGCCTACGACCAGCAAATCGCCGAGCTCAGCAACGGCCCCATCCCCGAGGAGGGAATCGGCGCCACGCCGACGGAGCGCATCTTCTTCGAGCTGGCGCTCGCCGACCTGCGCGACGCGACCGACCTCTTCGCGGCGGTCCACGAGCGCACCGCCGGCGTCGACGGATTCTGCTCGCTCGAGGTATCGCCGCTGATCGCCGACGACGCCGGGGCGACCATCGAGGAGGCGGCCGAGCTCCACGCCAAAGGCGACCGCGACAACCTCTTCATCAAGATCCCCGGCACCGAGGCCGGGCGCAAGGCGATCGAGGAGTCGATCTTCGCCGGCATTCCGATCAACGTCACCCTGCTCTTCGACGACAAGCAGTACCTCGCCGCCGCGGATGCCTATATGCGGGGAATCGAACGGCGGATCGATGCCGGGCTCAGCGCCGACGTCGGCTCTGTCGCCTCGATCTTCATGAGCCGCTGGGACGTCGCCGTCTCCGGCCAGGTCCCGGACGAGCTGCACAACCGGCTCGGCCTGGCGATCGGTTTCCGCGCCTACCGCGCCTACCGCGAGCTGCTCAATTCGCCGCGCATGCAGCGGCTGATGAACGAGGGCGCCCGCCCGCAGCGCCTGCTCTGGGCCAGCACGGGGACCAAGGACCCGGAAGCCTCCGACGTCCTCTACATCGAGGGCTTCGCCTCGCCGTTCACGGTCAACACGATGCCCGAGCCGACCCTGCACGCCTTCGCCGACCACGGCGCGGTCGGCGAGTTGGTGCCGGCGGACGGCGGCGACTGCGACGAGGTGCTCGCCGAGTTCGCGAAGGCCGGCATCGACGTCGACGCGCTCGCCGCGCGACTGCAGGAGGAGGGCAAAGAGGCCTTCGCCAAGTCGTGGGACGAGATGCTGAAGACGATCGAGTCGCAGGTCGGGGCTCGCGCGTGAGCGAGGGTGCCGGGGTTAGCGACGAGACACCGTCGCTGCGCCGGGGGGAGGCCTGGGCGGCGCTGGAGCGTCACCAGGCGCAGATCGCCGGCACCCACCTGCGTGAGCTCTTCGCCGCCGACCCCGATCGCGGCGAGCGCCTGGTCGCCGACGGGGCCGGCCTTCACCTCGACTTCTCCAAGAACCGGGTCGTCGACGAGACGCTGATCTTGCTCGGGCAGTTGGCCCGCGAGCGCGGCGTCGAGGCGCGCCGCGAAGCGATGTTCGCCGGCGAGCACGTCAACGTATCCGAGGACCGTGCTGTGCTCCACGTGGCGCTGCGGATGCCGCGCGAGCGCTCGCTGATCGTCGACGGGGTCGACGTGGTCAAGGAGGTGCACGAGACGCTCGACCGCATGGCCGACTTCTCCGAGCGGGTCCGCTCGGGCGCCTGGACCGGCCACACCGGGGTGCCGATCCGCAACGTCGTCAACGTCGGCATCGGCGGCTCCGACCTCGGCCCGGTGATGGCTTACGAGGCCCTGCGCCACTTCAGCCGCCGCGAGCTGACCTTCCGCTTCGTCTCCAACGTCGACGGCACCGACTTCGCCGAGTCCACCCGCGACCTCGATCCGGCCGAGACGCTCTTCGTGATCTCCTCGAAGACCTTCACGACGCTGGAGACGATGACCAACGCCCGCACCGCGCGCGAGTGGCTGCTGGCCGGGCTCGGCGGGGACGAGGCGGCGGTGGCGAAGCACTTCGTCGCCGTCTCGACCAACGCGGACGAGGTGGCGAAGTTCGGCATCGACACCGAGAACATGTTCGGCTTCTGGGACTGGGTCGGCGGCCGCTACTCGATGGACTCGGCGATCGGCCTCTCGACCATGCTGGCGATCGGGCCGGCGCGGTTCGCCGAGATGCTCTCCGGCTTCCACGCGATGGACGAGCACTTCCGCGAGGCGCCGCCGGCCGGCAACCTGCCGCTGCTGATCGGCCTCTTGTCATTTTGGTACGGCAACTTCTTCGGCGCCCAGACGTGCGCGGTTCTGCCCTACGACCAGTACCTGCACCGCTTCCCGGCCTACCTGCAGCAGCTGACGATGGAGTCGAACGGCAAGCACGTCACCCTCGACGGCACCCGCGTCGACTACGACACCGGGGCGATCTTCTGGGGCGAGCCGGGCACCAACGGCCAGCACTCCTTCTACCAGCTGCTCCACCAGGGGACGCCGCTGGTCCCCTGCGACTTCATCGGCTTCATGCGGTCGAACAATCCGCTCGGCGACCACCACGACATCCTGATCTCGAACGTCTTCGCCCAAACCCAGGCGCTGGCCTTCGGCAAGACGGCGGACGAGGTGCGGGCCGAGGGCACGCCGGAGAACGTCGTCCCCCACCGGGTGATGGAGGGCAACCGCCCCACCAACACGATCCTCGCCGAGCGGCTCGATCCGTTCACCCTCGGCAGTCTGGTCGCCCTGTACGAGCACAGCGTCTTCACCCAGGGAACCGTGTGGGGCGTCGACTCCTTCGACCAGTGGGGGGTCGAGCTGGGCAAGGTCCTGGCCAGGCAGATCATCCCCGAGCTGCAGGCGAGCGAGGAGCCCGAGCTCTCCCACGACAGCTCGACCAACGCGCTGATCCGCCGCTACCGCCAGGCGAGGGCCCAGGCCTAGATCGTGCCCGGCCTCGACGCCCTCCCGCTCGCGGCGTCGGAGTCCAACCTGCTCGCCGCGCGCGAGCTGATGGCGTTCACGCTCGCCTTCCACATCGTCCTCGCCTGCCTCGGCGTCGCCCTGCCGGCGATGATCCTCACCGCCAACTGGCTGGGGCTGAAGCGCGGCGACGAGGACGCGATGCGGCTGGCGCGGCGCTGGTCCAAGGCGATGGCTGTGACCTTCGCCGTCGGCGCCGTCACCGGCACCGTGCTCAGCTTCGAGTTCGGCCTGCTCTGGCCGGAGTTCATGGCCCGCTTCGGCGACGCCTTCGGCATCGCCTTCGCGATCGAGGGGATCTTCTTCTTCACCGAGGCGATCTTCCTGGCGATCTACATCTACGGATGGAAGCGGCTCGGTGGCTGGGCGCACTGGTGGTCGGGGGTGCCGATGGTGATCACCGGCATCGGCGGCGCCTTCTCGGTCGTCACCGCCAACTCCTGGATGAACCAGCCGCAGGGCTTCACCCTCGACGCCGCCGGGCGGGTGGTCGAAACCGACCCCCTCGAGGTCCTCTTCAACCCCGCCTGGCACTACGAGGTGCCGCACATGATCCTCGCCGCCTACATGGTCGTCGGCTTCCTCGTCGCCTCGATCTACGCGGTCGGGATGCTGCGCGGGCGGCGCGACCGCCTGCACCGGCTGGGCCTCCTGATCCCACTCACCGTCGCCTGCATCGTCACCCCGATCCAGCTCTTCGTCGGCGACACCGCGGCGCGCGAAGTCGCCGACCACCAGCCGGCCAAGTTCGCCGGCTTCGAGTGCATCCAGGAGACCGGCACCCACCAGACCGAGTACGTCGGTGGCATCTGCACCGACGACGGGGTCGTGGCGGCGATCCCGATTCCCGACCTCGATTCCTTCCTGGTCGGCTTCAGCGCCGACACCAAGGTGATCGGGCTGGAGGACATCCCGGCCGACGAGCGTCCGCCGGCCAACACGCTGCTGCACCTCTCCTTCGACGCGATGGTCGGGATCGGCACGGCGCTGCTGGGCCTCGCGGCGTGGCTGGCCTTCGCCTGGTGGCGGCGGCGCGACATCCCGCGCACGCCCTGGTTCCTGCGCGCGGTCGCCGTCTCAGGCGCCGGCGCGATCGTCGCGCTCTGGTGCGGCTGGATCGTCACCGAGGTCGGCCGGCAGCCGTGGATCGTGCAGGGCTACATGCGCACCTCCGAAGCGGTCACCGAGGCGGAGGGGATCTGGTTCGCCTTCGCCGCCGTGCTGGTCCTCTACGCCAGCCTCGGCACCGGCGCGATCCTCGTCCTGCGGGCGATGTCGCGCCGCTGGCGCGAAGCCGACGAGTCCGAGGAGGGCGAAGTCCCCTACGGCCCCCAGGAGGCAGCCGCAAAATGACGCCGACGGGCCGAAAGGTCCAGTCGGACTGTTCTTTTAGGCCCGTCGGCGGGGGGGTTGGGGGATGACGCGCGCTGACGTTGCGGCGGCGATTCTTTGGATTGGGGCGACGCTCTATGCGCTGTTCGGCGGGGCCGACTTCGGCGGCGGTGTTTGGGACCTGCTCGCCGGCTTCGACGAGCGCAAGGGGGAGCGGCCGCGGGCGCGGATCCAACGCTCGCTCACCCCCGTCTGGGAGGCGAACCACGTCTGGCTGATCTTCATCCTGGTCGTCCTCTGGACCGCCTTCCCCGAAGCCTTCGGGGCGATCATGTCGACGCTCTACGTGCCACTCGCCCTCGCCGCGTTCGGGATCGTCCTGCGCGGCGCCGGCTTCGCCTTCCGCAAGTCACTCCACCGTTTCGCCTACCGGCGGGCGATGGGGGCCACCTTCGCCCTCTCCTCGTTGCTGACCCCGTTCTTCATGGGGACCGTCGTCGGGGCGATCGCCGCCGGCAACGTGCCGGCCGACGGCAACGGAGACGCCTTCGGGAGCTGGATCGGAGCCCTGCCGCTGGCCACCGGGGCGCTGTTCGTCCTCAGCGGCGCCTACCTGGCGGCGGTCTTCCTCGTCGTCGACTCCCACCGCGCCGAGGACAAGGAGATGGAGGGCTATTTCTCCAGCCGCGCGCTGGCCGCCGGTCTGCTCGCGGGGGCGGTCGCCGTGCTCGGCCTGGTCGCGCTCCACGCCGAAGCCCGCTACATCTTCGACCGCCTGATCGTCGAGGGCCTGCCGCTGGTGATCGTCTCGATCCTCTGCGGCTTCGGCGTCCTCTCGCTGCTGCTCGGTCGCGGCCGGCGCGGCCTGCGCCCGCTCGCCGCCGGGGCGGTGGTCACGGTGATCTGGGGCTGGGGGGTAGCCCAGTTCCCCTACCTCCTGCCGACCTCGCTGCGGATCGACCAGGCGGCGGCGCCGGGTCCGACGCTCGACTCGGTGCTGATCGTCTTCGCGATCGCCGCGGTTGTCGTCCTGCCCGCCCTCGGCCTGCTCTACTGGCTCAGCCAGAAGGAATTACTTGGGGAGTAGCACAGCGTGGATGACCGAGCAGATCAAGGACGCAGGGAGCGTGGCGTGCTCTGCACGCGAGCGACCGAGGACGCAGATATGCGAAGCGTCATCCGCGCTGTGCTGTTCGACATCGACGGGACCCTCTTGGTAACGGGTGGCGCCGGCGGCGTCGCCTGGCAGCGTGGCTTCGAGGAGCTCTACGGGGTCGAAGCCAACGTCGCCGAGCACACCGATGCCGGGATGACCGATCCGGAGATCGCGGCGATCGTCTTCCGCGAGGTGATCGGCCGCGAGGGCACGGCCGAAGAGCGCGCCAAGGCGATCGGCTGCTACCTCAAGCACCTGCCCGACGCGGTCGCCGAGTCGGCCGGCTACAGGGTGATGCCCGGGGTGGAGGGGCTGCTCGACCGCCTGATCGACGCCGGCCTCCTGCTCGGCCTCGTCATCGGCAACATCGAGGCCGCCGCCCACATCAAGCTCGCCCGCGGCCATCTCAATCGCTTCTTCTCCTTCGGCGGCTACGGCTCCGACTCAGCCGACCGCACCGAGGTGACCAAAGCCGCCCTCGCCCGCGGCGAGCTCGTCTCCGGCGGCACCCTCAGCAACGGAGCCTGCATCGCGGTCGGTGACACCCCCCGCGACGTCAAAGCCGGTCACGGTGCGGGGGTCAAAGTGGTCGGTGTAGCAACCGGGAGCTACTCCGTGGATCGGCTCAAGCAAGCTGGAGCCGACTGGGCTATCTCCGAGGTCTTGGACGGCTTTCCGAGATAGAGGCCGTCCCGGTAGGGGTGGAACGTCTTGTACTTTTTCGTTGAGCGCGTCGGGCGTTGAGCTGCAAACCAAACCATCGAAAAAGTTAAGTGGAACCCCTGCCGGGACGGCCTCTCAAGTCAGCGAGCAACGTGCCTGGTAGATCGACAGGAACCCGTTCTCGAAGCCGTTGCGGGCCGCGCGCAGGTACAGGCGCCAGACCCGCACCCGTTCGGGGCCGGCCAGGCGGATCGCCTCGTCAAGGTTCTCGTCGAGGCGGCGGGCCCAGTGGCGCAGCGTCTCGGCGTAGTCGGCGCCGTGCTCGGAGACGTGGCGGGTGACCAAGCCGGCCCGTTCCAGCGCCAGCAGGACGCGCGAGAGGTGCAGCGGTTCGCCGTCTGGGAAGACGTAGCGCTCGGAGAAGGCGCCGGCGTCGGGGTCGGTGTGGCGCAGCCGGGCGATGCCGTGGTTGAGCAGGCGGCCGCCGGGCTCCAGCAGGCCGGCGAGGGTGCCGGCGTAGACGTCGATCTGCTCCTCGCCTACGTGCTCGACCATGCCGATCGAGGCGATCGCGTCGAAGCGCTCGCCGGCCAGGTCGCGGTAGTCCATGACGCGGATCTCGACCCGGTCGGCGACGCCGGCCTCCTCGGCCCGCTGCCGCGCCTTCTCCGCCTGCGGCGGCGAGAGGGTGATGCCGACGACGCTCGCTCCGTGCTTGGTCGTCGCCCAGAGCGGGAAGCTCCCCCAGCCGCAGCCGACGTCGAGCACCCGGTCCCCGGGCTTCAGCGCCAGCTTGCGGGCGACCGTCTCGAGCTTCTCCTCCTGGGCCTCCTCGAGCGTCTGCGCGCCCGCGGCGAAGAAGGCACAGCTGTAGGTCATCGACTCGTCGAGGAAGAGGGCGAAGAAGTCGTTGGAGACGTCGTAGTGGTGGCGCACCGCCTTCGCGTCGCGCTCCTTGCTGTGGCGCCGCCCGCTGAGCACCAGCTCGGCGTCGGGACGCTTGGGCGGGCGGGTCAGGCCGGCGGCGCGCACGGCGCCAAGCGCCAACCGCGCCATGTCACCGCGATCGAGCGAGGGCGGCTGCCAGGTGTCGAGCAGCTCGATCACCGCGTCCATGTCGTCGACCTCGATCTCGCCACTGACGTAGGCGCGACCGAGGCCCAGCTGCCCCGGGGCCCGAAGCGCGTGCGCGGCGGCACGCGGCGAGCGGACGAAAAAGGTCGGGCCGTCGCCGTCGGTCGAGGGCAGCCGCGTGCCGTCCCAGAACTCGACCGAGAAGGGGCGCTCGGGGATGCGCGCCTCGATCTCGCGACGCAGTGGCTCGGTGCGGGCGAAGGGCATCAGAGAAACCCTAATAGCCGTGTCACGGCCGCGCGACTTCCGCCTCGAACCAAGGTATCCCGAAGGCGGGAGCCGCGGCGAGCCGTATGATTGCGGCCTCCATGGCAGCAGGAGCGGGGCCCCTTCCATCCGACATCCAACCCGTCGCGAACGAGACCCGCGACCGAATCATCACGGGCCTGGTCACCCTCGTCCCCTTCGTCGCCCTCGGCCTCGCCGGCTGGCAGGTCTGGGGCAGCGCGCTGCACTGGAGCGACGTCTTCCTCTTCGTCGGCATGTACGTGTTCACCGGGTTGGGGATCACGGTCGGCTTCCATCGCCACCTCACCCACCGAGCCTTCAAAGCGAAGCCCTGGCTGCACGGGCTGCTGGCGATCCTCGGCTCGGCGGCGATCGAGGGGCCGGTGATCTCCTGGGTCGCCGACCACCGCAAGCACCACGCCTTCTCCGACGAAGAGGGCGACCCGCACAGCCCCCACGTCGACCACGGGCACGGCTGGTCGGGCGCGATGCGCGGCCTCTTCCACGCCCACATGGGCTGGCTCTTCATCCACACCCAGCGTGGCAACAGGGAACGCTTCGCTCCCGACCTGCTCGAGGACCCGACGATCAACTGGGTCGACCGCACCTTCCTGCTCTGGGCGATCGGCGGCCTCCTCCTGCCCTTCGCCCTCGGCTGGATCATCGGCGGCACGCTTTTCGCCGCCCTCACCGGTCTTCTTTGGGGCGGCCTGGTCCGGGTCTTCGTCCTGCACCACTTCACCTACAGCATCAACTCGCTCTGCCACGTCTTCGGCAACCGAGATTTCGAGACCGCGGACGAGTCGCGCAACCTGGCCCTGATCGCGATCCCGACCCTGGGCGAGGCCTGGCACAACAACCACCACGCGTTCCCGACGTCCGCCGTCCACGGCCTCGGCCGCTGGCAGGTCGACCTCTCCGCCGTGGCCATCGACCTGATGGAGAAGGCGGGCTGGGTCTGGGACGTCGTGCGGGTTACGCCTGAGAGACTCGCGGCCAAGGCCGTCTGACGCGTCGCATCTCGGCACCTGCTTGGTCAGACGACCTTGTGGCGTGGACGGGAACGGTTACGGCGCGGCGCTGGATTCGTACCAGTCGATCCAGCCGTTACACGCCGCCCTGAGCGGTACGACGAGGCGCTTGCCGGCGCGGACCGCGACCAGATCGCCGACGTAGGCGAGGTCGTCGTAGCCGCTGAGCTTCTGCAGGAAGCTCGCTTCGGCCGCGTCGACGGTGAAGCGCACGCGGCCGCCGCGGCTGTCGAAGGTGCCCGCCGGCCAGAACTGGCCGTTGTTGGCGAGGCTGATCGTGTTCGGCCGCTGGCCGTCCAGTGCCGGAATGAGGTCGCGCTCGAAGCCGGGCGCCGTCAGCGTCAGGTCGAAAGGCGAGAAGTACTGCAGCGAGAGGCGCCAGCGCCCCCTCGGGAGGTCGATCGCCTGCGAGGTGCTCTCGCCATTGTGCAGCTCACCGCCCTCGCTCCAGCCCGCCTTGGGTCCGATCGCCACGTCGGGATAGAGCGAGGCGCGCCCGGCGTTGGCGAGGAGGATGCGGGTCTCGGGGGCGACGCAGCCCGCCCAGGCGCCGGCGTCGGTTCCCTCCAGCAGGACGTGGCGATCCTCGGGCACCTCGCCGGTCCTTTCCCAGAGCAGGAAGGAGGGGGTCGCGGCGATGCGCTTGAAGCCGGGGGGAGCCTGGCTGTTCCAGGCGGCGCGGCCGGTGATCACGTAGGGGAAGCGGTCGAGGGTGCCGCGCGAGAAGGAGTCGAAGTCGATCGGGCTGTAGGCGTCGCCGGTGTCGAACGGCTTCTCGGGGTTCTGGGCGACGTCTTCGTCGGGGAACTCGACCAGGGGCACGTGCGCGTCGGCGCCCATCAGCTCGTAGGGCGCGTAGCGGTCCTGGCCGGCGTAGAGCACCGGTTCCCCGCGCAGGACAGGCAGGAAGGCCCGCAGCTCGGCCCCGTGTCCGGGCGGCCCGACGGGAGCGTTGCGCAGCGCGAGGAAGCTGGAATACACAGCCCCACCCACGAACGCCACCGCCAGCAGAGTCCAGCCAACCCGCACAACCCCCGCCGACGGGCCGATAGGTCCAGTCCGACTGG
>DASSXC010000082.1:0-10628 GCA_035704205.1 Solirubrobacterales bacterium
AGCGTGGAGCCGGCCGAGGCGATTGCGCTAACCAGTGGCCAGGGGCCGGTCGAGAGCCAGGACGAGAGCCAGCTCGCAGTCGCCTGCTACGCCCGTGCCATGGATCACGTCGGCGCGATGGCCCACGACCCGAGGTTCAGCTGGACCGATCGGGCAATCCTCGATCTCCACTTCGACGCCTGCTGCTTCCAGCCCGACAAGAACCCCGGGCTCTGGCGCACCGGCCCCATCTCGGTTACCGGTCCCGATGGAAGGATCGACTATCGAGGCCCGGACGGTGAGGACGTGCCGGCCTTGATGGCCGAGATCGTCGATTGGCTGAACGAGGACCCGGGAGACACGGACCTCGCAGTCCGGGCGGCAATGGCGCACCTCAACGTGATCTCGGTCCACCCGTTTCGGGATGGGAACGGACGCATCGCCAGAATCGTCCAATCGCTGGTCCTTGCCCGCGAGGGAATGCTCTCGCCGGAGTTCTCCTCGATTGAGGAGCACCTGAGTCAAAACACTCCCGCTTACTACGCGGCACTGCGAAACGTGCAGGGCGGCAGCTACCAGCCTGCCCGCGATGCTTCAGATTGGGTTCGATTCTGCGTTGAGGCCCACATCTCTCAGGCAGAGCGGCGTCTGGCGCAGATCCACCAGGCCGGGGCACGCTGGGAGCGCCTCGAACGCGAGGTCGAGGATCGCGGCTGGCCCGACCGCTTCGTAATCGCGCTCGAGCAGAGCCTGATCGGGGGCGCCGATCGTGCCCGTTATGCCCATGAGGCCGGTGTCTCCCCCGCCACTGTCAGTGCCGATCTGCGTCGACTGCTCGACAGCGGCCTGGTCGAGCAGCGGGGACGAGGGCCCAGCACGAGGTACTGGGCAAGCGAGCAGCTGCGGTCGTTACTGCCGCGCTAAGCGCTCGGCCTCTTCGGCGCCGACGTAGGGCGCCAGGGTCAGCTCGACCAGGTCCGGCAGGAGCTTCTCGAGCTGCTCGGTCCGGCCGGCGCTGATCTCGCGCACGACGAGCGAGACGATGCCTCCGACCAGGGTCTCCTCGGTGGCCTCGGGCAGCGGGCGATCGCCGGTGTGCTCGGGCCGGCCGGCCTTGAGGATCGCGACCAGGCCCTGCATGGAGGCACGGTGGCGGGCGGCGATCTCGCCGCCCGCGGCGACCGGCTCGATCATGCAGATGCGGGCCAGCTCCGGCTCGCCGGCGAGGAAGCTCAGCATCGTCGCCAGCGCGGCACGGACCTGCTGCGGCCAATCCTCGAAGGACTCGGCGGCCGCCCGCATCGAAGAGGCAATGTGGTCGGCGACCATTTCGTAGGCGGCGAGAAAGCAGGCTTCCTTGTCGGCGAAGTGCTCGTAGAAGGTCCGCCGCGAGACCGAAGCCGCCTTGGTGATGTTGGCGACGGTGGTCGCGTTGTAGCCCCGCTCGGCGACCGTGTCGACCAGCGCCGTGACGATCCGCTCGCGCTGGTTCTGGACGATGAACTCCCGCGGCAGGCCGTGGCGACCGGCGGGCAGGCGCGGGGAGGCGGCGGCCGTCGCGCCCTGCTCGTCTGCTTTGCCCTTCCCCTTTGCCACGGACCGACGATACCCCAGAGACTGGAGGCCAGGATCCGCTAGCGCAGCGGCTGCACCAACAGCTCGTCCTCGGCGGCGCGGGCGCCCAGGTAGGGCATCGTCGCCAGGTAGATCAGCTCGGGGAGGAACTCTTCGCCCCGTTCGATCGAGCCTGACTCGACCCTGCTCATCATCGTGCCGTAGACGGCGCCGGCGGTGATTTCAGCCGTGCAGCGGGACATCGGGCGCTCCCCGCGGACCTCGCCGCGGCCGCCGTCGAGGACGTCGGCGATCCGCTGAACCATCTGGTCGCGACGCGTCTGGGCGGCGTGGCCGGCACCGTTGACCGAGACGACCAGAAAGCGGGCCCGTCCAGGATCCTCCTGCAGGTAACGCATCGCCGCTACGCCCGCCGCCCAGATCCGGTCATGCCAGGCCTCGCGACCGTTGCAGGCGGCATCGACCCGCCCGCAGAGCTGCTCCATGACCTCCTCGTGGAGGCTGAGAAAACAGTCCTCGAGGTCGGCGAAGCAGCGGTCGAAGTGAGCGCGTCCAACTTCGGCCCGCTCGCAGACCGCCTCTGTGTCGACCGCCGTAAAGCCGAAGTCACCGACCATCTCGACCATCGCGGCGGCGATCCTCTCGCGTGCCGGATCACGCCCTCTTCGCGGGCCACTCACATCGGCCTGGCCCAACTCCCCGCGCTTGGTGTCGCCCAACCGCCGGCCACTAAGCCGCCGCCCGGGCCTGAGCTGCCTCCGCAGCGCGTGCCGCCTCTACCTCCCCGACATACGGCGTCAAGGTCACCTGCAGCATCTCGGGCAACAGCCCTTTGAGCTCGTCGACCTCGCCGGCCACCAGACGCTGGTGGACCAGCCACATCAAGCCTCCGGCGATCGCCACCTCGAGACCGTCGGGCAGGCGGCTCGTCCTTGGGTTGAGCTCGCGCCCCTCGCGCAGCTTCGGAGCGACCATCTCCAGCATCGACTGGTAGCGGGCAAGCGCTTCGCCACCCGCCGCCTGGCTCTCGACGATGCAGAGCCTGGCCCGCGCCCCCTCGGCGACGACCATCTCCAGGAAGACCTCGAGGCCGCTGGAGATCTGGTCGACCCAGGGCTGCTCGGGGTCGACCAGCTCGGCGAAGACCTCTCCCGCCGCGGCGACGCTCTCGTCGAAGGCCGCCAGAAAGCACTCTTCCTTGTTGGCGAAATGCTCGTAGAAGGTGACCAGGGCGACGCGCGCGGTCTTCGCGATCAGCTCGATCGTCGTCTTCTGGTAGCCCCGCTCGGCGACCAGCTCGGCGGTTGCCAGCAGCATCCGCTCGCGCTGATTCTGCGAGACGAAATCGCGGGGAATCAGGTGGCGCCCCGGCGGCAGCTTGGAGAGGCGCTCGGAGAGTGACCGGGAGTCGGCCATGCCAAGACGGTACCAAAACATATATCCAATGTCTACTTGCCTTTTCTACAGAAAACATAGCGTTCTATGCAATCGCGTTTCTAAAAGCTGCTATACCTAGACAAAAGGAGTATGTTTTCGAACGGCTACAGCGGCTCGGTAATTCCCTTCCCCAGCGCTCGCGAGCGTCGGCCTCCGCGGGAGCGAATCCTCGAGGCGATGCTGCTCACAAGCGGGGAGCTGGGCTATGAGCAGGTCGCCGTCCGGCATGTGATCGAGCGGGCGCAGACCAGCCGCGCGACCTTCTACAAGCACTTCGAAGACAGCGAGGACTGTTTCGCACAGGCCTTCGGGGATGCGGGCGAGTGGCTGTACCGGCGCTTGATCGGCGCCGCCAAGCGCCAATCGACCTGGCGCGAGGGCCTGCGGGCGGCCCTGGCCGAGCTGCTCGAGTTCTGCGCGACCCAGCCGGCTATCGCCAAGGCGCTGCTGGTCGAGGTCCACGCGGCCGGCGAGCGGGCGCTCGCCCAGCGGCGCGATTTGATGGAGCGCCTCTCCCGCGCACTGGACAGCGCGCGCCGCGAGATCCCCTCTCGCCAAGCTCCACCTCCTATTACGTCGGACTTCATCGTAGGGGCAATCGACACGCTCCTGACCGCGAAACTCCTCGACGGCGACGCAGAGCAAGCCCCCGAGATGCTCCCCGGCCTGCTCCACTTCGTCGTCATGCAGTACCTCGGCGAGAGCGCCGCCTGGGACGAGATGGCGGCAGCTCCCCTGGCCACCTGGCAAGCCCGCCGCGCTGCTGCGTCGCAAGGGCCGCAGCGAAATCTTTAGTCTGGCTCGATACTTCCTTTCCCGTACGGGAAAATGCTGCGGCGTTGACCACCAACGCGTTGAGTTTTTTCCCGAACGGGTAAATCAGGTAATAGCTCTGGCTTCTACGCAATAATTTTCCCGCTCGGGATAAACCGGGCCTGATTTCTCCCCCCGCCCTCTACTTTATCCCGAACGGGAAAATGAACGAGGCGAGAATCGACACCCCTGCAGAGCTGGGCAGCCTGATCCGACGGCGGCGGCGTGAGCTCGGGCTGAACCAGACCGATCTCGCCGATGTCGCCCGAACGACGCTGCGTTTCATCAGCGAACTCGAGGGAGGCAAGCCGACCGCGCAACTCGACGGCATCCTACGTGTGCTCGCCGCTCTCGGCATCGACCTCGAGGCGCGGTCGCGGTGAAGACGCTCGACGTCTACCTGCACGGCAACCGCGCCGGGACGTTGGAGCGCCGCCCCCAGGCCAGGCTCCGCTTCACTTACGCCGGCGAGTGGGTGAAGTCGGCGGGCGCGCCGCTCTCCCTCAGCCTTCCCGTTCGCGCTGAGCCATACGACCATGACGAATGTGCGCCGTACTTCGAGGGCCTCCTCCCCGAGGGCGACTTCCTCAAAGCGATCGCCCGCACGCTGCACGTCTCAGCCCGCAACCCGTTCCAGCTGCTGACCGAGATCGGGGGTGAGTGCGCGGGGGCCGTCTCGGTGGGCCCATCGGAAGGACCTGCTCCCGGCTCGGTCTCCACGCCAACTCGGTGGCTCAGCGAGCGGGAACTCGGCGAGCTGCTCAGCCAACTGCCCCAGCGACCCCTCCTCGCCGCGATCGACGAATCCGAAGAAGGGGACGGGGTTCGGATCTCGCTGGCCGGCGCCCAAGACAAGATTGGCGTCCTCGTCCAAGGCGGGCGGATCGGCTTGAGCCGCGGGGAACCACCGACCACCGACATCCTCAAGGCACCCATTCCCGGCGTCGCCGATCCGATCGCCAACGAGGCGTTCTGCCTTCATCTGGCCGGCAAGGCCGGCCTCGACGTCGCCGTCGCCGAACCGCGCTCGGCAGCGTCGCACGAGTACCTGCTCGTCCATCGTTACGACCGCGACGGCGGTGGGCGTGACGGGCGCACCCACCAGGAGGATCTCTGCCAAGCACTGGGTCTCGTCCCCGCGGTCAAGTACGAGGGGGAAGGGGGGCCACGAGTGCACGACTGCGCCGACCTGATCCGCAGGGTCTGCAGCGCACCCGCACGCGATGTCATCGCTTTCCTCGACGCGCTCCTTTTCAACTTCCTGATCGCGAACCACGACGCTCACTCGAAGAACTATTCGCTGCTGCTGGACGGGCCGGGGTCGATCCGCCTTGCCCCCCTCTATGACCTGATCTCTACCGCCGTCTTCCAGGGAACCGATCGCAAGCTGGCGATGAGGTACGGGGGTGAGAACCGCCCCGAGTACCTGCGCCGCCGACACCTCGAGCGTCTTGCCGACGATCTGGGCGTGAAACCCGCGCTGGTCAGGCGCCGGGGAGAGGCAATGGTCGAGCGGGTGGAGGCGGCGGCCGACGGAGCCCGTCGCTCGCTTCCGGAGAGGTTCCAGGACCGTCCGATCCTGGACCAAATCGACGCGGTTCTGGTCGCGAGAAGCGAACGACTTCGGCAGGCGATCTCCGAACCCGGGTGAGGCCGCATTTGAGCGGATCTACAGCGGGATGTTGCCGTGCTTGCGCTTCGGCTGGTCGACGCGCTTGGACTGCAGCATGCGCAGCGCTCTGATCAGCTTGGGGCGGGTCTGCCGCGGCTCGATCACGTCGTCGATGTAGCCGCGCTCCGCCGCCGAGTAGGGGTTGGCGAAATGGGCTTTGTAGTCGTCGATCAGCTTCTGGCGGCGCTCGTCGGGGGTCGGCGAGGAGGCGATGTCCTTGCGGTAGATGATGTTGACCGCGCCCTCCGGGCCCATCACCGCGACCTCGGCGGTCGGCCAGGCGACGTTGTAGTCGGCGAGCATGTGCTTCGAGTTCATCACGTCGTAGGCGCCGCCGTAGGCCTTGCGGGTGACGACGGTGAGCTTCGGCACGGTCGCCTCGGTGAAGGCGTAGAGCAGCTTGGCGCCGTGGCGGATGATCCCGTTCCACTCCTGGTCGGTGCCGGGCAGGAAGCCGGGCACATCGGTGAAGGTGAGGATCGGCACGTTGTAGGCGTCGCAGGTGCGGACGAAGCGGGCCGCCTTCTCGGAGGCCTCGATGTCGAGCACGCCGGCGAGGAAGGCGGGCTGGTTGCCGACGATGCCGATCGGGAAGCCGTCGAGGCGGGAGAAGCCGCAGACGATGTTCTTGGCGAAGTGCTCGTGGACCTCGAAGAAATCGCCGTCGTCGACGACGCGGGAGATGACCTCGCGCATGTCGTAGGGCTTGGAGGGGTCGTCGGGGACGACGGTTTCCAGCTCCTCGTCTTCGCGCTCGGGGTCGTCCTCGGGGGCGAAGCGGGGCGGCGCCTCGAGGTTGTTGGAGGGCAGGAAGCCGAGCAGGTAGCGGACGTCCTCGAGGCAGCTCTCCTCGTCCTCGGCGGCGAAGTGGGCGACGCCCGACTTCGAGTTGTGGCTCATCGCCCCGCCCAGCTCCTCGAACTCGACTTCCTCGCCGGTCACGGTTTTGATCACTTCCGGGCCGGTGATGAACATGTGCGAGGTCTCTTTGACCATGAAGATGAAGTCGGTCATCGCCGGCGAGTAGACGGCGCCGCCGGCGCAGGGGCCCATGATCAGGCTGATTTGCGGGATCACGCCGGAGCACTGCACGTTGCGGACGAAGACGTCGCCGTAGGCGCCAAGCGAGACGACGCCCTCCTGGATCCGGGCGCCGCCGGAGTCGTTGATGCCGATCACCGGCGCCCCGACCTGGGCGGCGAGGTCCATCACCTTGCACATCTTCTCCGCCATCACCTCGCCGAGGCTGCCCCCGAAGACCGTGAAGTCTTGAGAGAAGACGAAGACGGTGCGACCGTCGATCGTGCCGTGCCCGGTGACGACAGCGTCGCCCCAGGGCCGTTTTTTCTGCATTTCGAAGTCGTAGGTCCGGTGCCGCACGAAGGTGTCGAGCTCCTCGAAGGAGCCGGGGTCGAGCAGCTTCTCGATCCGCTCGCGGGCGGTCAGCTTGCCCTTCGCGTGCTGCTTCTCGACAGCCTCCTCGGAAGCGGAGTGGACCGCTTCCTCGCGCAGCTCGCGCAGGTAGGAGAGCTTCTCCTCGTGGGTGACCGGATTCCTCTCGCGCATGCGGCGCGGGAGTCTATTTAAGAGCCGGACGCGAGACCTCCGCGCACTTCACGAAGACCCTCGCGCCGATCTCGGCTCAGAATTCGGCGCAGATCGCGACGGACTCGACCGACCATTCTCCGGTCTCGGGGTCGACCTCGCGACCGGAGGCCACCCAGCCGGTGCGTTTCCCGCCAGCGTCCGGAACCGTCGGCGCCGATTCGGAGACCACGACTTTGGTATTCGGACCGAGCACCCGTGCGCCGCCGCCGATCACCTGCTTGCCGGCGGGACACGCAGCGGTGATCGACTTCGAGTTGCCGTCGTCGTTTTTGGTGCTTTCTTTGCTCACGTAGGACACGTTCTTGACCAGTTGCGTGAGGAAGCTCGACGCCAGTTTTGCGCTGGTCACGGCGCCGTCCTGGATCTTGCCCGTCGCCACCGCATTCGGGCCGATCTTCGAGTTGGTCACAGCGCTGTTGAAGAGCTTGGACTCGGTCACCGCGCCGTTCTTCAGCTTGCCCTCGGTCACGACGCCGCCGCCGAGCGCCGCGGAGCGCACAGCGCCGTTGGCGATCTGGGTCGAGCCGACCGCGCCCGGGGCGATCTTCGGGCCGGTCACGGCGCCGTTGCGCAGCTTCAGGGTGGTCACCGAGCCGCTGCGCAGTTTGAGCGTGTTGACCGAGCCGTTGGCGAGGTTCTGGGTCTTGACCGCCTTGTTGCCGAGGGTCGTCTTGGCCGCGTAGGCCGCGCCGCTCAGGGCGACGAAGAGGGCGATGCAGGAAATCGCGTTGGCGAAGGTCAGGTGCCTGCTCAAGTGCTTCAACTCGATCCTCTCGTGATTAGGCGAAGGGCTTCTTCTGAGGTTCGGCGAGGCGATCGAGGAAGCGCTCGAGGTCGGCCTCTGCCAGGCCGGTCGTCTCCTCAGCGCGGAGCTCGACCCGGGTGCCGAAGCCCTTCTCGGCCATCGTCACCTCGACGCCCTCGACCGCGGCGACCAGCTCAGCCAGCTCCGGCTCGGACTTCATCAGCGTCCGCGATACCTCGATCATTGGGGGCCGCTTCAACCCAACGCCGCAGGTTCCTGCCCCACTTTGCGGGCTGGGCAAGACCTACCAGGGGGAGAACTCACGCGTATCCGACATTGACCCAGCTCAGGTGTGGTCAATGTCGGATACGCGCGAGGACAAGCGGAGTAGGCGGGCCTGGGAATTGGCCGGACGGCAGCATGGGATCGTGGCGCGGCGGCAGCTCCTAACCTTGGGGTTCAACGCGGCCGAGATTCAGCACCGAATCAGCCGGGGCCGATTGCACGTCGTGATGCGTGGCGTCTACGCCGTGGGGTGGCCGCGATTGACCCGCGAGCGACGTTGGATGACAGCCGTGCTCGCTTGTGGAGACGGCGCCATGCTGAGCCATCGCAGTGCCGCGGCACTTTGGGGGATCGGTACGGAGAGGCGCGGGTTGACCGACGTCAGCGTAAGACGGCGCTGTGAATTGAGGCGCCCCGGGCTACGAGTTCGGAGCCGACCTACCGTGATGCAGGACGACGTCGTACGACGGAACGGCATCCCGGTCACCAACCCCACCCGGACGCTGGTCGACCTCGCCACAGAACTAGGCCCGCGCGGCGCCGAGCGAGCCGTCAACGAGGCGGACAAGCGGGACCTCATTGATCCCGAGACCTTGCGAGCGGCTCTCGGCCGGTACGAAGGTGAGCCTGGAGCGCCGCTCTTACGCAAGCTCCTCGACAAGCGCACCTTCCGCCTCTCCGATTCCGACCTGGAGATCTACTTTCGGCCAATCGCCGCCGAAGCCGGGCTTCCATTCCCGCTCAGCAAACAGGTCGTCAACGGCTGGGAAGTCGACTTCTACTGGCCAGATCTCGGCCTCGTGATCGAGACCGACGGCCTGCGCTATCACCGCACCGCGTCGTCCCAGACGCGCGACGCCCGCCGCGATCGTGCCCACTCACTCGCCGGAATGACCCCGCTCCGCTTTAGCCACTACGAGATCAAGCACGAGTCCGCTCGGGTCCGCATCGAGCTAAGCCGGGCCGTGACCATGCTGCGCAAGCGCGTATCCGACATTGACCACACCTGAGCTGGGTCAATGTCGGATACGCGCGCCACATCCTCCGCAGGCGTGCGGAGACGCGACGGCGCCCATCTCTAAAAGAACGCGCCGCCCTTGTATTCGCCGAAGACGTCGCGCATCGCGCCGCAGACCTCGCCGATCGAGGCGTCGGCGGCGAGGGCGGCGCGGATCGGGTGGAGGAGGTTGCCCTCGCCGCGGGCGACCGCGCGCAGCTCGTCGAGCTTCTCGTCGACCGCAGCCTGATCGCGCGCCTCCTTGAAGGCCTTCAGGCGCGTCAGCTGGCGCTGCTCGGACTCGGGGTCGACGCGGAGGATGTCGACGTCGTCGACCTGATCGGTGACGTATTTGTTGACGCCGACGATGATGTCCTGGCCCGACTTGTAGCGCTCGTGGTAGGAGTGCGCCGACTCCTCGATCTCCTTCTGCATGAAGTCCAGCGCCTCGACCGAGCCGCCCATCTCCTCGACCTTCCCCATCAACTCGAGGGCGCGGGATTCGATCTCGTCGGTCAGCGACTCGACGAAGTAGGAGCCGGCGAAGGGGTCGACGGTGTCGGCGACGCCGGACTCGTGGGCGAGCACCTGCTGGGTGCGCAGGGCGATCCGGGCCGAGCGCTCGGTCGGCAGCGCCAGTGCCTCGTCGAAGCCGTTGGTGTGGAGGCTCTGGGTGCCGCCGCTGACCGCGGCAAAGCCCTGCAGGGCGACGCGGATGATGTTGACCTCGGGCTGCTGGGCCTGCAGCGTCACCCCGCCGGTCTGCGTGTGGAAGCGGATCTTCATCGAGTTGGGGTCCTTCGCCCCGAACCGCTCCTCGACGATCTTCGCCCACATCCGCCGCGCGGCGCGGAACTTCGCCACCTCCTGGAAGACGTTGTTGTGGCAGTTGAAGAAGAAGGCCAGCCGGGTGGCGAACTCGTCGATCTTCAGCCCCCGCTCGAGCGCCGCTTCGACGTAGGCGATCGCGTTGGAGAGGGTGAACGCCACCTCCTGCACGGCCGAGCAGCCCTTCTCGCGGATGTGGTAGCCGGAGATCGAGATCGTGTTCCATTTCGGCACGTTCGCGCGGCAGTACTCGAAGATGTCGGTCGTGAGTCGCATCGTCGGCTCGGGCGGGTAGATGTAGTTGCCGCGCGCCATGTACTCCTTCAGCACGTCGTTCTGGACCGTGCCGCGCAATTTCTCGGAAGGGACGCCCTGTTCCTCGCCGACCAGCTCGTAGAGCAGCAGCAGGATCGCGGCCGGCGCGTTGATCGTCATCGAGGTCGAGACCTCGCCCAGGTCGATCTGGTCGAAGCAGATCCGCATGTCCTCGACCGTGTCGATGGGAACGCCGGTGCGGCCCACCTCGCCGGCGCAGAGCGGGTCGTCGGAGTCGCGGCCCAGCTGGGTCGGCAGGTCGAACGCCATCGACAACCCGGTCGAGCCGTGCTCGGTCAGGTAGCGGTAGCGCTCGTTGGTGTCCTCGGGGCTGGCGAAGCCGGCGTACTGGCGCATCGTCCAGAGCCGGTCGC
>DASSXC010000083.1:0-4371 GCA_035704205.1 Solirubrobacterales bacterium
AAAAACTCGGACACGCCCCTGGCGTAGGGTTGTCGCGATGAGCGCCGGTTCCGCTGCAGGCCTGCCCGACGACGCCGACGACCTGCGCGGCTTCTACTTCCGCCTGCTGCTCGGCAAGCCGTTGACCTGGATCCTGCTTGGGCTCGAGATCCTGACCGTCGGCGTCGTGCTGGCGGTCCTCATCGGCCCACTGATCGGCGCGGCGGCGGCGGCGGGAGCTCTGCTCCTCGGCCTGCTCGTCGTCCTGGTGATCGCCGACTCGCGCTCCGAGGACGCCTTCTTCGACGTCTACGGCGAACAGCGCAACATGACTGTCCACGGGCGCAGCCGCCTGCCCCAGGCGACGCCGCTGCTGCGCAAGGGAGACGACCGCTACGCGGAGCGGGCGCTCGAAGGCGCGCTTTCCGACGGGGTCGACGGCACCCTCGCTCTATATACCTATGAGGAGGAGACGACCGACAGCAAGGGCAACCGACAGACGAGCTACTACCGCTACACCGTCGGCCTAACCCAGGTCCCGGAGTGCGCCGGCTTCGTCCCCGAGCTCTACTGCCAGCGCAAGTTCGGGCTGCGCGCCCTGGAGAAGCTCGAGGACGTCTTCCGCCGCTCGAAAGAGCGGGTCGAGCTGGAGAGCGAGGCGCTGGACGAGCGCTACGAGATCTTCGCCGACAAGGGGCAGGACCCGAACCGGCTGCGCCAGCTCTTCTCCCCCACCTTCATCGTCTGGCTGACCGACTCGGCCCCAGAGAAGTTCGCCTTCGAGCTGGTCGACGGCGCCCTCTGCTGCTACGTCAGCGGCCACAGGAAGAAGGCGGCGGAGCTCGACACGATCCGCGCCGCCTCCGCCGCCGTCGCCACCCGCCTGCGCGACGAGGCGCTCGAGTAGCTGCCGCCCCTGTCGCTCAGACCCCGTTTTTCGTCTCGCAGCCGCCGATGGAGTCGAACGCTTTGTCGTAGCGGCAGGTGTCTCCAGGGGAGGTCGTGGGGGCGCCACCGGCGACCGTGTCTTTGACCCCGTCTTCGGCGGATTCGATGTTGTCTTTGCCCGCCTGTCCGAGCAATTCGTCACTGCTCAGACGGCCGAGAAGATTGTTGTCGTTGCCGTCGCCCACCAGCTTGTCGATTCCGGAACTGCCCTCGAGATCGTCGACGCGAAGGAGTTTCCCGGTTTCCCCAGACGTGCAGGACGGACCCGCCGCATTGCCCGCAGAGCCCGCTTCCAGGTTGGCCAGAACCCCCTGGGCGCCTTCGTTTACAGGCAGCTTCGCCCAGGAAGTGCTGTTGACGTCCGCGCCGTCGCCTTCGCTGGATTTCGCGCCGTCGAGAGTGTCTCCCTCGCAGTTCGTAGCGGAAAGGAGAAGGTCGTTGCCCTGGCCGCCTTCCAGTTTGTCTTTCCCCTCGTTGTTGATCAGCGCATCGTCGTAGTTGGCCGCGGACAGGGTGTCGTCGCCGTTCCCGTTGCCGTCGACCAGCAGGTCTTCGGTGCCGCTTCCGGAGATGAGCTCGTCGCCGCCTTCCCCGCCCAGGAGCACCGGAGTGGTGAGCTCCTGGAAGCCTTCCAGGGTCAACCGGTCATTGCCGCCCATGCCCGCCATGGTGATCGCGTCGAGTGGCTTGGGGAGCGTGCATTTGACTTTCCCCGCTTCGTAGCTGCAACCGGGAGAGGCCGCGTCGGCGCTCGTGTCGAAGGCAGCGGATTCCGCTTCGGTGGTGAAGGTCACGGCTTCCGCGGTGTAGCTGGCTTTGACCCGGTCGACCCCGGTGCTACCCGTCACGTAGAGCTCCATCCAGCTCAGGGTCGCCGGGGTGTTCGTCGCCATGAAGCCAACGCTGATCTTGCTGCGGTCGCGCTGGATCACGCTTTCGGTCGAGCCGCTGCATTCGTTTGCGGTCTCGGCTTCGCAGTGGTTCGTCCCACCCTGCCCGAAGATGGTGTCGTTGCCGCCGTCCCCCTTCAGATAGTCGCCGTCGGCGCCTCCGTACAGCACGTCGTCCCCTTCATGGCCGTAGATGGCGTCGGCGCCACCGCCGCCGTCGATCCGGTTCGCCCCGGTCGAGCCGACGATGAAGTCCGCAAACGGCGAGCCGATCACGTTCTCGAAACCCGAGGTGACGACGTCGTCGCTGCCCCCGCCGTAGCGGGCATCGTTGTTGCAGGCCTCCAGCGCTTCCCCTTTGGGGCCTTCGCAGACGGGCCAACCGTCCATTCGCAACGCGACCCCCCGCTCTTCGCCGTTGCTGTCGGCCGGAAAGCCGGAGGGGGCGCCACCGTGAAAGCCGGGGGTGACCGCGGTCGCGAAGCTCAAGGTGTCGGTGCCGCTGGGACCGCTGTCTTCGATGTAGTCGATGGTGCCGTCTCCGCGCACCAGGTCGCTTTCCTGGTTGCCGTTCAGATTGTCTGTGCCGAGCCCGCCGGAGAGCAGGTCGTTACCGCTCCCGCCGGAAATCGAGGACTCGTCCCCGACGCCCCCGAAGAGCTGATCGTTGCCGGAGTTGCCCAGCAGGATGTCGTTGCCCCGCTGGCCGAAGATCTTGTCGTTGCCGGTGCTGCCGATCAGTTCCTGGCTGCCGTCGCCGCCGTAGCAGGATTTGTTGGCTTCGCATTTCTTTTCGACGATGCTCGCCGTCGCCCCCGACCGCCTCGCCTCCGGCGCGGGCATGTAGACAGGGCCCGTTGCGAAGCTCGTCGTCATCGCCCCCGGTTCGGGCAGGTCGCCGGAGATGACGTCGTCCCCCGCGCCCCCGTCGACTACTTCCACGTTCGGGTTGGCGAAGATGACGTCGTCGCCTTCACCGCCGACCACTTCTTCCACTTCGGGGGAGGTCACGACGAGGACGTCGGCGCAGGGGGTTCCGATGGCCTTGGTGTTGTCGGCGCTGATCCGCGGAGCGCCGCAGGCCGGCGGGGTCGCGGCGCCGCCGCTCGCGACGGTCCCGAGGGTCGCCAGCAAACTCAAGAGCGCGACGGCGCAAAGCCCACGCGTCAGCTGCGGGCGTCGTCCGCGACTACCGGAACCGCCGCCACGACCATCCATCCCAGCGCGATCCACAGGATCCTGACCGGACATCTCCACCCCCTGTCGTCAACCTTCCCCAAAGGCGCCGACCGTGCCGGCACGCAGGCAATCTCGCCCATGGGCATGCCCCGGGGTATGACCAATGTGGGCAAGCTCGACCCGACCAACTCCCATGATGGGAAGCTCGGGTGGCGATCGAGGGTCGACCTTAGAAACCACCGATCAAGACGTCAGCGTTGGCCATGAGGGCGGCGGCGATCATCAGCAGGACCGAGGGGACGAGGATCAGGGCGACGACGAGCTGGATCTTGGGAGCGGCGCGGGCCGCGTGCTCCTCGAGGGCGCGGCGCTGATCGCGACGCAGCGCACCGGCCTGGCGGCGAAGCTGGTCGGCGAGGGGCGAGCCAAGGCGACGCGAGCGCTCGATCGAAGCGCAGAGGGTGGCGACCTCGCTGCCGGGGACACGCTGGCGCAGTGCAGTGAGCGCCTCTGCCAAGGGCTGGCCGCAGTCGAGCTCGGCGACGACGACCCGCAGCTCCTCGGCGAGCGGCCCGCTGCCGCTGCGGGCAATTTCGCCAAAGCCGGCCGCGGGACTGCGCCCCGCAGAGGAACCGATCGCGAGCAGGTCAAGCGCGTCCGGAAGCGAGACCAGCAGGCGGCGGTGGCGGCGGCGTGCCTCCCGCTCCAGCAGCGCATCGGGCAGAGCGAAGCCCGCCGCGGGCAGGGCGACCGCAACCAACAGGGACAAACGGCCGGGTGCGGCGGGTGCGGCCGCTAGCGCCGTGAGGCCACCGGCGAATGCCGAGAGGACCTTGACCGCAATCACGGCTTGCAGGGGGAACCGCGACTCGAGGCCGGCACGGCGCAAGCGTCCCGGCAGACCCAGGCGCCGCGCCGCAAGCCAGAGCGGGCGGCTCATTCCACCACCTTCGAGAGCCGCCGGATCGCGACGAAGCCGGCGAGCTGCAGCGCCGCGGCAAGCGCCAGGAGGACCGCTGAGGCGGGTGCGGCGAGGACCTTGATCAGGAATCCGGGCTGGATCAGCTCGGCGAACAGGGCGCCGCCGCTGGGCATCGCGACGACGAGCAGGCCGGTGAAACGGGCCTGCGCGGTCGCCGAGCGGGCGTCGTCGGCCGCACGGTCGCGCTCAGCCGCGCCGTCGGCAAAGCGGCGCAGCAGGCCGGCCAGGTCACCACCGGCTCGTCGCTGGCTGAGCAGCGCCGCGGCGAAGGCGTCGACCCGGGCAGAGCGCATGCGCCGGCGCCAAGCCTCGATCGCCGCAACCGTCGGCGCGCCGAGATCGAAGTCGGCCCCAAGGCAGGCCAGCTCAACCGCCGCCGGGCCGTCGACCGCC
>DASSXC010000084.1:0-5170 GCA_035704205.1 Solirubrobacterales bacterium
TAGAGGTCGGAGCAGACGTGCCGGTGGATGGAGGTCGATATCGACCTCCATCCACCGGCACGTCTGCTCCGACCTCTAGCTCGGGTCGGCGACCAGCACTTCGCCGTCGGCATCCGGCAGGACGAGGATCGCGCCCTCGCCCGAGGCGTAGGCCTCCTCGCCGTGTTGGACGACGTCCATGCCGACGGCCTCGTCGTGCTCGGTGGCGCGCAGCGAGGTGAACAGGCCCATCACCCGCAGCAGCGCGTAGGTCATGCCGAAGGCATAGAGCGGCGTGACCAGCGCGGCCAGGGCCTGGTCGCCGAGCTGGGAGGCGTTGCCGAAGAAGAGGCCGTCGGCGATGCCGTTCCAGGCGAGTGAGGCGAAGAGGCCGATGAAGAGGATGCCGGTGAAGCCGGCGATGCCGTGGGCGGCGAGGACGTCGAGCGTCTCGTCGACCCGCGTGCGCGGCCGCCAGACGATCATCGCGTAGCAGGGCAGCGCGCCGACGGCACCCAGCACCATTGCCCAGCCGGGGCTGACGAAGCCGCCCGCGGGGGTGATCAGCACGCAGCCGACGATGATCGCCGTGGCGGCGCCGATCGCGGTCACCTTGCGGCCCCGGATCAGGTCCAGCGCGAACCAGACGACCAGCGAGCAGGCCGGGGTCAGCAGCGTGTTGACGAAGGCGAGCACGCTCGGGTCGCCGGTCGAGAAGCCGCTGCCGCCGTTGAAGCCGAACCAGCCGAACCACAGCAGGCCGGCGCCGAGCAGCACGTAGACGGCGTTGTGGGGGAGCAGCGCCTGGCGGCCGTAGTCTTTGCGGGCGCCGACGACCAGTGCCGCGGCGAGGGCCGAGAAGCCGGAGCCCATCTCCACGGGGATGCCACCGGCGAAGTCGAGGGTGCCGCCGGCGGCCAACCAGCCGCCGCCGAAGGACCAGTGGGCGAGCACCGAGTAGACCAGGATCGACCAGAGGGCGACGAAGATCAGGAAGGGGCCGAAGCGCATCCGCTCGACCACCGCGCCGGAGACGAGGGCGGCGGTGATGATGCAGAAGGTCGCCTGGAAGGCCATGAAGAGCAGATGTGGGATCGTCGTCCCTTCGCGGGGGATGAAGGTGACGTCGTTGAGCCCCACATAGCCGAGCCCGCCGATCAGCGAGCCGTCGCCGTCGAAGGCGAGCGAGTAGCCGACCAGCGCCCAGACGACCCCGGCGACGGCGATCGCGCCGACGCACATCATGAAGGTGTTGAGGGTGTTCTTCGAGCGGACCAGGCCGGCGTAGAAGAGGCCCAGCGCCGGGGTCATCATCAGCACCAGCGCCGTGGCGACGAGCATCCAGGCGGTATCGCCGGTGTCGATTTCGGCAGCGGCTTGGGCGATCGGCAGCGCGCTCATCACTTGGCCACCGGCGTCACAGCCGCCTGGTCGGACTCGCCGGTGCGGATCCGCACCGCCCGCTCCAGCGGCACGACGAAGATCTTGCCGTCGCCGACCTCGCCGGTGCGCCCGCCGTCGCAGAGCGCGTCGATGGTCGGCTGCACGAACTCGTCCGAGACCGCGATCTCGAAGCGCGTCTTGTCCTCGAGGCCCACTTTCACGGTCGTGCCGCGGTAGGTCTCGACCCGGTCGAGCTCGCCGCCGTGCCCCTGCACGCGACTCATCGAAACGCCGCGGACTTCCGCCCGGTAGAGCGCTTCCAACACGTCGTTCGCCTTCTCCGGGCGCACGATTCCGATCACCAGTTTCAAAACGTTCTCCTCCCGTCTCCCCAAAGCTAGAGCGGGGAGAGCCTATCGCCTACGGTTCCTTGCTTGAGTCCTTGGGCGATTCGAAGGCGGCCAGGGCGGCCGTCATCGTGAAGGCTTCCTCGCCAGAGGCGGCGATGCGGTCCCTTGCCCTGTCCTTCTCCTCGAGGATCAGGGCCAGCAGGGCGTCGATCGCGGCGGCCACCCGCTCCCATCCCTCCTGGTCGAGACGCAGGACCGACCAGCTGAGATGCGAGTCGAGGCGCGCCTCGAACGTCCCGGCCTGAATCGCCTCCTTGACCAGCTCCGCAAGCAGCTTGAAGGTCGTCCAGCTATAGGTCGGCTTGACCGAGTCCGGCACCTCGGCCCAGCTTTCCCGGTCGAAGATCGCCGGCCCCGTCGCCCTGAAGAAACGCTCGACCGCCGACCGTCGCCTTCCGCCGGTCTTCTGGTTGACCTGCTCCAGCCAGCCGATTCTCTCGAGCGTTTTGAAGCGACGTCGGATGCCCTTGATGGAATCTCCACCGAACTCGGCGTGGAAGAGGGGCACGCTTATCTCCCGATGGTTCGCCTCGGTGACGATCCTCAAGCTGAGCTCGTCCGCGAACACTTTGGAGACGCGCAGGGGGAGGGGGAATGGGGGGTCCTTGGGGACCTCCACCAAACGTGGCGGGATCCGTCCGCTGTCCGAGTCCTCCTGGTGTGGCGATTCAAATGCGGCAAGGGCCAGCGTCGCCACGAGCGGCTTCTCCCCGCTGCGGGAGATGCGGAGTTTGGCCGCGTCCTGTTGCTCGAAGATGGACTCGAACATGGCGTCGACGGCCGCGACGATCCGTTCCCAGCCGAGCCGGTCGACGACCATGGATGTCCAGCTGAGGTGACTGTCGGCGCGGGCATCCAGCGTCCCCTCCTTCAGCGCGTCGCGCACCCGCTCCGCGAGGATCTTGAAGGTTCGCCAGCTCATCGCCACCCGCATGGAGTAGGGGACCAGCGCCCAGGTCTCGTTGTCGATCACGGCGAGCTCGGGTGCCCGATAGAAGTGCTCCGTGGCCCCGCGACGGTTGCCGCCCGTCTCGCTGCGGATGAACTCCAGCCAGCCATGCTCGGCGAGCTTCCTGAAGTGACGAGAGACCCTCGGCAGCGAGCCGCCGCCGAACTCCTCGTAGAACTGCTTCGGGCTCATTTCCCGCAGGTAGAGCTCGGTGACGATCTTGATCCGAAGGTCGAAAGCGAACACGACCGACAGGCGTCGCAGGTACTCGACCCGAGATTTGACGCCCGTCCAGACCCTTGATCCAGGCTCGATTAGCTCTGAATGCTTCGAGTTCATCGAGCGGAATTCTATGTGGTTTCCTGAACAGCGCCCAACTCGTATCTAAATAGTTCTCGAAGTAGCTTTACTCCAATTCCCCCTAGTGAAGAAAGGGGGTGACGAGATGAAGCTCGTAGCGACTACCGCGGCTCCGTCGGTTGTGTCGATCAGGAAGGCCGGCTGATCCCGTGGGGCAATCGTGCGAGTCGGGCTTTCGGTCGCGCTTTGCGGCTGGGGGTTCGACTCGCCCCCGGCCATTTTGGCCCCTGCGGCCTCGCGGTCAGGGAGCGGACGGAATGCGATGAACGTCGGTGGCGGTCGCCTGGTCCCGCGGGCGCACGACGATCTCGTCGACGTTGACGTGGGATGGCTGGCTGACGGCCCAGCGGATGCACTCGGCGACGTCCTCGGCGGTCAGCGGCTTCATGCCCTCGTAGACGCGCCGCGCCGCCCCCTCGTCCCCGTCGAAGCGGACCAGGGAGAACTCGGTCTCGACCATGCCCGGTGCGATCTCGGTCACCCGCACCGGCTCGCCGAGCAACTCCAGCCGCAGGTTACGCAGCATCGAGCGCTGCGCGTGCTTGGCGGCGATGTAGCCGGCGCCGCCGCGGTAGGACTCGAAGCCGGCGATGCTGGTGACGGCGACGGCGTGGCCGTCGCCGGACTCGATCAGCCGGGGGAGGAGCGCGCGGGTCATCCGCATCGTCCCCAGCACGTTTGCCTCGTACATCCGGCGCCATTGCTCCTCGTCCGCGTCGCCGATCGGGGCGAGCCCGAGCGCGCCGCCGGCATTGTTGACCAAGACGTCGCAGTGCGGTATCCGGGCCGTGAACTCGTCGACTGAGCGCGGGTCGGCAACGTCGAGGGCAGCGGCCTCGCCGCCGACTTCGGCCGCGATCTCCTCGAGCCGCTCCAGGCGGCGAGCGCCAAGCAAGACCTGAAAGCCGCTCCTGGCGAGTGCCCGCGCCGTTGCCGCGCCGATCCCGCTGGAAGCTCCCGTAATTACCGCGATTTTCGTCATCGATGCGAGCGTACTAGGGCTGCGAGGGGGGGGGAATTCGTCGCTGGGGACTTAGGGGGTCATGGAGGCAGCGGCATCTGCCATACTTTATGGCATAAGAACGACGCTTGACATAAACGACTGGCTGATGGAGCGGCTGATGGCACGTCATCCAGAGGCGAGCAAGACGAAGGCGGTGGAGATGGCTATCGAGGATCACCTGCGGCGTGGGGCCGTGGATTGGCTGCTCGCAAACGCGGGCGAGATCGAGATCGAAGACGTCTCGAAAGAGATGCGCGCTATCGATCGGCGAATCTGAATGGTCCTTCCCGATACGTCGGTCTGGGTCGACTTCTCGCGTCGCGGGGCGAAGGGACAGGCAGCGGCGATGCGGGAGCTTCTGGACCGCGGCGACGTGGCCACCTGCGGTCCGGTGGCGGCGGAGCTGATCGCCGGTGCCGAGATGGAGGTGGCCGAACGGATGTGGGCGACGGTCTCGTCGCTGCCGTGGGCCGATTTGGGCTCCGCTGACTGGCGGGAGGTGGGCGTGGTTGCCCGGCGCCTGCGTCAGGCGGGCCAGGCCCTGCCGCTCACCGATCTCGTGATCGCCGTCGCGGCGGCACGTTCCGGATACGTCCTCTGGAGCCTCGATTCGGACTTCGCCCGGATTGCCTCGGTCCTGGACGGTCTCGAGCTCTACCCAACGGCCTGAGCGCTACTCGCCGATCAGCTCTATGCGGTACCCGTCGGGGTCGCGGACGAAGCAGATGCGGTGACCCTCGATGCGTCCCCCGGGCCGGTAGGGCGGCTTTTCGGGATCGATGCCCTGGGCGGCAAGGGCCTCGAGCGTGCCGTCGAGATCGTCGACCGCCAGGGCGATGTGGTTGTAGGCGGTGCCGTGGTCGTAGCTGTCGACGCCGTGGTTGTAGGTCAGCTCCAGGCGAGGATCTTCGCCGGGTAGCGCCATGAAGACGTTGATCGCCTCGTCGCCGATCGGCATCCGCGCGACCTCTTCGAAGCCGAGCTTCTCGTAGAAGGCGACCGAGCGATCGATCTCACCGATCTGGTAGCAGGTGTGGAGGAAGCTGGGCATCTCCCGGCAGGCTACCGGCATCCACGGCGATGGCC
>DASSXC010000085.1:0-2113 GCA_035704205.1 Solirubrobacterales bacterium
CGCCGCATCTGCGCCCAACGCCGCTCTTCGGCTACGCGGGCCTGGACGAGCTGCTCGGCGCCGAGGTCCTGGTCAAGCATGAGAACCATCAGCCGGTCGGCGCCTTCAAGGTCCGTGGCGGGGTCAACCTGATCTCGCAGCTCAGTGCGGAAGAGCGCGAGCGCGGCGTGATCACGGCCTCGACCGGAAACCACGGCCAGTCGATCGCCTATGCCGCTCGCCTCTTCGGTGTTCAGGCGACGATCTGCGTACCCGAGCAGGCGAACCCGGTCAAGGTTGCCTCCATGCGGGGGCTCGGTGCCGAGCTGGTCTTCCACGGGCGCGACTTCGACGACGCGCGTGAGCATTGCGAGCAGCTCGCGAGCGAGCACGGCTACCGCTACGTGCACTCCGGCAACGAGCCGCTGCTGATCGCGGGTGTCGGAACGGAGACGCTCGAGATCCTCGAGGAGCAGCCCCGGACTGACGTGATCGTGGTTCCCGTCGGCGGCGGCAGCGGCGCGGCGGGCGCATGCATCGTCGCCAAGGCGATCAATCCGGCGATCAGGGTGATAGGAGTCCAGTCGGACGCGGCACCGGCCGCCTTCCGGTCCTGGCAGCTGCGCCGACTCGTCGAGGACAAGATGGAGACGTGCGCCGAGGGGCTCGCCACCCGTACGGCGTTCGAGCTCCCGCAGCAGATCCTCTGGCGGTGGCTGGACGACTTCGTGCTGGTAAGCGACGACGAGATCCGTGCCGCCCAGGCGCTGATGATCGAGGCGACCCGCAACCTCGTCGAGGCGGCCGGCGCGGCGCCCTTGGCGGCCGGTCTGCGCCTGCGGGAGCGGCTGACCGGGAAGCGCGTCGTGATGATCTTGAGTGGCGGCAACGCCAGCCGAGAGCAGCTTGTGGAGGCGCTGGGCGCCAGCGAGCGACGATGACCCTCCGACAACCACCGGCGCCCGAACCAAGCCTGTCAGCAGGCGATCCGCCGAGGGTCACGCCGCGGGATGCCGGCCTCAGCGAGCACGCGCGACGCAACCGGGCCGCCTGGAACGCCGACGCCGACGACTACCAGGCACAACATGGGCAGCAGCTCGCCGGCGACGGCAGGGCCTGGGGCACCTGGGGCCTTCCCGAGTCGGAGCTGCAGGTGCTCGGCGAGGTCGCCGGTCGCGACATCCTCGAGCTGGGCTGCGGCGCCGCCCAAGGGTCGATCGACCTGGCCAGATCCGGCGCCCGGCCGGTCGGGCTCGACCTGTCCGAGGGCCAGCTCGGCCACGCTCGCCGGCTGGTCGCCCAGGCGGGCGTCAAGGTGCCCCTGGTCCAGGCCAGCGCCGAGGCCGTCCCCCTGGCCGACGCCAGCTTCGACATCGTGTTCTGCGACCACGGGGCGATGAACTTCGCCGATCCCTACCGCACCGTTCCCGAGGTCGCCCGGCTGCTGCGGCCTGGGGGGCTGTTCGCCTTCTGCCACCTCTCGCCGATCGCCGACCTGTGCTGGCCGGACGACGCCGACCGGGCAGGCGAGCGGTTGGTGCGTGACTACTTCGGGATGCACCAGATCGACGCCGTCGACGAGGTGGTGTTCCAGCTGCCCTACGGCGAGTGGATCCGGCTGTTCCGCGCCAACGGCTTTGCGATCCTGGACCTGATCGAGCCGCGCCCGGCACCGGATGCGGTCAGCTCCTACCGCAACGATGAGGACCGGGCCTGGGCACGCCGCTGGCCAGCGGAATGCATCTGGCGGCTGCATCGGGCCTAGCGCCCTGGCCTTTCGAGGGGCGAGCCGGGCTTCCACACCGACATCTGGATCATGCGCGCCGACGGCTCCCACAAGCGCCAGCTCACCCGCGGCGGCTTCGACGGCGAGCCGGTGTTCTCCCCTGACGGCCGCCGCATCGCCTTCGCCCGCATCACCAACGATGCCGAGTTCGAAGTGGCCATCTACGTCATGAACAGAGACGGCACCCACCTGCGCGAGGTCGTGCCACCGACGCTGGGCCTGGAGCACCCCGACTGGTCCCCCGACGGCCGCTGGATCACCTTCAACATCGCACCCGAAGTGCCGGGTGCGGCGGTCATGGCCGTCCACCCCAACGGCGAGGGCCTCCGAGTGATCCGCCGCTCCAAC
>DASSXC010000086.1:0-3100 GCA_035704205.1 Solirubrobacterales bacterium
CTTCGCGAGGAGTTCCTGATGGCCCCACCCCCGATGCCCCACAGTCCGACCCCAGCGACCTATCCCCCGAGGACGCTCGGGACCTTGACCTCGTCGCGCTGGCGACTGTTGCCGACGTGGTGCCGCTTGTGGGGGAGAACAGATCGCTGGTCAAGCGTGGGCTGGCTGAGGTTCGGCGGGCTCGGCGGGCTGGGGTTCGGGCGCTGCTGGAAGCAGCGAAATGCGAGCCGACTCAGGTGGACGAGGGCGATTTGGCGTTTCGGTTGGCGCCGCGGATCAATGCTGCCGGGCGTCTGTACAGGGCCGATGCGGGGGTTGAGCTGTTCCTGACCGAGGACGAGTCACGGGCCGCGGAGATAGCTGTCGAGCTGAGTCGGGCCAACGGCGAGCGGCGAGCTGCTGAGCGGGAGGTTGATACGGCTGCCGAGGCGGCGCTGCGGGAGCTTCCTGACGAGCTTCGTGAAGCGCCGGGGTTGGTGTTGGCTGGTGAGGGCTGGCATCCAGGGGTTGTTGGGATCGTTGCCTCTCGGCTGGTCGAGCGGCATCACCGGCCCGTTGTGGTGATTTCGCTCGATGGCGAGGGGGGAGGACGGGGTTCGGGGCGGAGCATCCCCGGATTTGACCTGCTTGCCGGGCTGGAGGCCTGTGCGGAGCATCTGGGTGGCTTTGGCGGACACCGGGCTGCGGCCGGCTTGGAGATCTCCGCCGAGAACGTCGCGGCCTTTCGCGAGGCGTTTGCGGCTCATGCCGCCTCGGTTCTGGGTCCTGAGGATTTGCGGAAGACCGAGCGGGTCGATGCGATGGTGGGGGGTGCGAGCCTTGGGCTCGACCTCGCTGAAGAGATTCAAAAGCTTGCTCCGTTTGGCATGGGCAATCCCGGGGTGCGTTTGATGGTGCCGGCTGCTCGCGTGCGCGACGTGCGGACGATGGGCGAAGGCAAGCACGCGCGGTTCAGCCTCCACAGCGGCGCCCATCGCGCGCTCGGGGTTGCCTTCGGGCGTCCGTCGCTGGGGGTGGGGGAGGACGACTCGGTTGACGCCGCGGTGCGGCTGGAGGTGAATCGCTGGAACGGATCGGTCGAGCCACGGCTGGTCCTGCGCGAGCTCTATCCGCGTGAGATCTCAGAAGACGAAGCGCGCGCCGAGGAGCAATGGTGGCGCCGCTTCGAGGCGGAGCTGGCGACGGACCCCGCCACCGCCCGGCCGCCGACGGGCCGGAATGTGGACTCGGAGTCCACAAATCGGCCCGTCGGCCGGGAGGAGGTGCGGCCTTGCAGCTCGCCCGCGGCTGTGGTGGCCGAGCTGAGCTCCTCCGGGGGCGGGGAGGTGCTTGCCGTGGTCGCCGACCGCGAGCGGCGCGCGGCCCTGGCGGTCGATGGCGTGGTGCTCGCCGACGGCGCCAGGCTCGAAGCCGATCCTGAGCTTGCCACCGGCTTCGAGCACGTCGTTCTCGTCGACCCGCCCGCCTTTGCCCACCACCAGCACCTCGCGACCCTGCCCACGGCCGAAGGCGGCTACGCACACCTCGCGTGGGGAGACGCCGAGCACCGCTTTGCCCTGGCGATGCTCGACGAGCAGTTTGCCCGTCGTCCGGTTCTGATCGGCGTCTTCCGAGACCTCCGAGACGCCGGCGAGGCAAGCGGGGACGGCCTGCTCGCGGCACTGCGTGGCAGTGGCGCCCACCCGCGTACGCCGGAGGGCGCAGCGCGCTGCTTCCGCGTGCTCGACGAGCTCGGGCTCGTGCACGGGTCGCCCGACGGCGGTGGGGGAGTCGTCGGGGTCGTATCCTCCGAGGGGACAGAACTCGAGCGCTCGGCCGCCTATCGCGCCTACGGCGCTCGCCACCAGGAGGGCCTGCAATACCTCAAACGCCGCAAACAGCCCTAGAGCAACGGGAGCTCCTCGCCGACCTTTTCGCCGTGGTCGAGGAGTTCGACTCCGCCGCGCCCGAGAACGGCGCCGGGTCCAATGGCGATGCCACCGTCGCGGTCGCGACGATCGACCGGACGGCGCTGACGCGGGCCTTCGACTTTGCCTGCGACCGGCACGCCGACCAGTTGCGCCGTTCCGGTGACGAGTTCATCACCCACCCGGTCGGCGTCGCCCAGATCTGCGCGGGCATGCGGCTCGACACCGCGACGCTCTGCGCCGCCCTGCTGCACGACACGGTCGAGGACACCAGCGCCAGCCTGGAGGAGATCCGCGCCGAGTTCGGCGAGGAGATCGCCAGGCTGGTCGACGGGGTCACCAAGCTGACCGAGATCACCTTCGAGAGTCGCGACGAGCGTCAGGCCGAGAACTACCGCAAGATGATGGTGGCGATGGCCACCGACGTCAGGGTGATCCTGATCAAGCTGGCCGACCGACTGCACAACATGCGCACGCTCGGCGCCCTGCCGAAGCAGAAGCAGATGGCCAAGTCGCGTGAGACGCTGGAGATCTACGCGCCGCTCGCCCACCGGTTGGGAATCCACGCGATCAAATGGGAGCTCGAGGACCTCGCCTTCGCGACCCTGCACCCGCGCAAGTACAAGGAGATCAAACAGCTCGTCGCCCAGCAGCGCGACGAGCGCGAGGTCTACGTCAACCAGGCCGGCGAATTCCTCGGCGAGGAGCTGAAGGCGGTCGGGATCGAAGCCGAGATCTCCGGTCGCGCCAAGCACTTCTACTCGATCTACACGAAGATGACCAAGAAGGGTCGCGAGTTCAACGAGATCTTCGACCTGACCGCCATGCGGGTGATCGTCGGCTCGGTCAAGGACTGCTACGGCGCGATCGGCGTCATCCACTCGCTCTGGAAGCCGCTGCCCGGCCGCTTCAAGGACTTCGTCGCGATGCCGAAGGCAAACATGTACCAGGCGCTGCACACGACCGTGATCGGGCCGGAAGGCAAGCCGCTGGAGATCCAGATCCGCACCGGCGAGATGCACGATCTGGCCGAGTACGGGATCGCCGCCCACGTCGCCTACAAAGAGGGTGGCACGGACGACCCGCAGCGGGAGAAGATGACCTGGCTGCGCCAGCTGGTCGAGTCCGAGGGCGATCAGGACCCGGCCGAGTTCCTCGAGTCGCTCAAGGTCGATCTGTTCGAGGACGAGGTC
>DASSXC010000087.1:0-4501 GCA_035704205.1 Solirubrobacterales bacterium
GTTAGTTTTTCGCCCCAACCAGACCGATGGACAGCCGCAAAGTCAGCGGGCGAAAAACCCAGCAAGCAGGAGGGACACCCGCCCCCTCGCCCCCCTCACAACACCGGCAGGAAGTTCTCGATCTCGTAAGGAGTCACTTGGACGCGGTAGTCGTCCCATTCCTGCCGCTTGATCTCGATGAACCGCCGGAACGTGTGCTCACCCAGGGTGCGCAGCACCAACTCGGAGTCGGCAGCGATGTCGATCGCCTCGCCGAGCGTCTCCGGCAGCTGCTCGATCCCGCGCTGCGAGCGCTCCTCGGGCGAGAGGTGGTAGAGGTTCTGCTCCATCGGCTCGGGCAGCTCGTAGCCCTTCTCGATCCCCTCGAGGCCGGCCTGCAGCATGCCGGCGAAGCAGAGGTAGGGGTTGCAGGCGGGGTCGGGGCAGCGCAGCTCGGCCCGCGTCGCGCCCTCCTTGCCGGGGTGGTAGAGCGGCACCCGGATCAGCGCCGAGCGGTTGCGGCGCGACCAGGCCAGGTAGACCGGCGCCTCGTAGCCGGGGACCAGGCGCTTGTAGGAGTTGACCCACTGGGCGAAGAGCGGTGAGATCTCGCGCGCGTGGCGGAGCTGGCCGGCGATGAAGGCCTTCGCCGTGGCGGAGAGGAAGTACTGGTCGTCGGGGTCGAAGAAGGCGTTCCTGCCGTCCTTGGTCAGCGACTGGTGGACGTGCATGCCGGAGCCGTTCTCGCCGAACAGCGGCTTGGGCATGAAGGTCGCATGCCAGCCGTATTTCATCGCGTACTCCTTGACGACGATGCGGTAGGTCATGCAGTCGTCGGACATCTGCAGCGCGTCCTTGTAGCGCATGTCGACCTCGTGCTGGGAGGGGCCGACCTCGTGGTGGGTGTACTCGACGTGGATGCCCATCTTCTCCAGGGCGAGGACGGTGTCGCGGCGCACGTCGGAGCCGGCGTCGAGCGTGGTCAGGTCGAAGTAGCCGCCCTCGTCGAGCACCTCGGGAACGCCGCTATCCGGTTTGGCCGAGCGGAAGTAGAAGAACTCCAGCTCGGGGCCGATGTTGTAGGCGTCGAAGCCGAGGTCCTTCGCCCGCTTGAGCGCGCGGCGCATGATCCAGCGCGGGTCGCCCTCGTAGGGATCGCCGCCGGGGACGCGGACGTCGCAGAACATCCGGGCCACGGCGTTCTCGCCTTCGGGGCGCCAGGGGATCAGCGCGAAGGTCGAGGGATCCGGCATCGCGATCATGTCCGACTCCTCGATCGGGTTGAAGCCGGTGATCGAGGAGCCGTCGAAGCCCATGCCGCCCTCCAGCGCGTCCTCGAGTTCGGCGGAGTTGATCGAGAAGCTCTTCAGCTGTCCGAGCACGTCGGTGAACCAGAGCCGGATGAAGCGAACGTCGCGCTCCTTGACGATCTCGGCTACGTCTGCGGCGCTCGTTGGTCGATCTGCCATTCCCGGTCTCCTTCGTGGCTGGTTCCGCGCGGTCGGGGGCAAAGATAGGCGAAGTGAACCGGCAGGGTGCGAAATCTCGTAAGACGGGTATGTGACGAGCGCCGCACAAGGGTTGCGAGAGCGTCCGAACCTCGGTATAACTTACTTCGCGTAAGTTAATGGCTTAAAGTAAAGTAAAGGCCACGTAAAGGCTCTGTAAAGCGGAATCTCTGCCACAGACGAGCCAAAGGCGGGATGCAAGTGACGGTAAAAACCGCAGTAAGCAGATTCCAGATCCACGACGAGTTGACGGCCCCAGACGAGAGCGCTCCCCTGATCAAGAGCATTCAGGCGGGCGGCGGCGCGGTGACCAAGTTCGTCGGCGTCCTCGCCGGCGCACCCGCCGTGCTGCGCGCTTACACCCGGATGCGCTCAGAGCTGCGCGGCGGCGTCCTGCCGCCGGCGACCCGTGAGCGGATCGCCCTGGCGGTCGCCGAGCACCGGCACGACTCCTACTCGATCGCGCAACACGCCAAGTCGGCGCGGCGCGCCGGCCTCGGCCTCGACGAGGTCTCGCGGGCACGCAGCTTCGAGTCGGGCGACGAGAAGGAGGCGGCGCTGCTCGAGTTCCTCAAGGCGACGCTCGAGGCTGACGGCGTTCCCCCCCACCACCTCCAGGAGGAGGCGCGGGAAATCGGCTGGAGCGACGAGGAGATCCTCGAGGCGGTCGCGCACCTGGCGCTGAACGAGTTCCAGAGCCTGATCGCCAGCGCCGCGGCGCTGCCCAAAGACCAGGCAACGCCTCAAGTGCTGCCCTCAGCGGCCTAGCCAGGGCGAGGGGCCTCGATGCCCCTCGCCCTGGGCGGGCCAATTTCTCTTTAGTTTAGATATATTGAGTATTTCATTAGCTCCCGCAGGCCATCATGGATCGCCTGTTCACGGGACCTGAAGCTCGAGTTCGAGGCGCGCGGGAGAATCGACTCGAGAGGAGAGAAGCATGTTCCGCAACCTCAAGACCTTCGGTCTCGTCTTGGCGATGGCGCTCGCGCTCAGCAGCTTGGCCGCATCCTCGGTGTCCGCCGGAATGATCACAGCGGACGGACCGGTGACACTGAAAATGACGGCAAAAGAAGCGGGCGACATGTTCCTGACAGGGGGCCAGAAACTCGACTGTCCAGGGAGCGTCTACACAGGCCACAAAGTGGATTCGACACCGCACGTGCCTTTGGCCAAAGGCTTTTCGGAAGCCACAATCACCCCCCACTACAAAAACTGCACGGCGGGCAATCTCAAAGTGACAATCACAATGAATGGATGCGATTGGGGGATGGCCATCCTCGGGGAGATCGCCCCCGGCGTATACCTCTTGGGAAGCGTCATAGACTGCCCCAACGGCAAAAAAATCGTCGAGGACACCTATTCGTCTTCCAGCGAGGGCCTCAAACTCTGCGAAACCAGCATCGAACCGCAGGAAGACCTGACAGGGACGGCCGCGATCGAAGAAGGAGAATCGGGCAACCTCATGCTGGAAGGCTCATTCGAAGGCATCCATACGGTCAACTCCGGCCTGTGCGGCGCCTCGACATCCAGCGCAGGAAAATGGGAACTCGGCATTGAAATCGAAGGGCTCAGCGAAGGCGAAGAATCGACAGGCCTCAGCCTCTCCGAATAACGCTCAGACGGTCAATTCGCGAGCGTCGACGGGGCCGGGTCTGCCGGCCCCGTCAGTTCTCGACGACGGTGGCGGTGTAGAGCAGTCGCGCGGTCGAGTAGCGGCAGCCGTAGGTGGCGCGGCGGCCTGCTTTTTCCTGCGGCTCGCCCTGGCGGACGTCGGTGGTGTTGGTGCATTTGCCCGGCTCGCGGCTGGCCCGCCAGGCGTTTTTGGCCGAGAGGCCCTGGGCGAAGGCGGGAGCCCAGGTGGGGATCGTCAGGCCGACGATGTCGCCCTTTTCGACCTTGAGCGAGGCGCCGAACTTGACCGTCTGGCCGAGGTAGGGGCTGAGGACGTGGACCTGGCCCTGGCGGCGCAGGTTGTAGCGGGGCGGGTTGGTGCCGGGCACACGGCGGAGGATGGCGAGGCGGGCCTCGGGCGGGGTGCCGAAGAAGCCGTTGAAGAAGGAGCGCTGTTTGCTGGTCGGCTCGGCCAGGGTCAGGGTCCAGGCCTTCACCTTGCCGTCCTTGCGCACGCGGAAGGGCAGGCTGCCCTGCTCGGTGCTGACCTGGAAGCCGGTGACGCTGCCGACCGCCTGGCAGGGCAGCTCCGGGCAGGAGGGATCGGGCGTGGTCGAGGTGGCGCCGAGCACGACGGTGGTCCGCGAGGACGTCGCGGCACCCGCGCCGGCGACCAGGACCATCAGCGCAACGAGGCACCCTGCCGCCCCACCGGCGATCGCAAAGCGACCGCGGCGTCCGGCCCGCTCGGCGACGCGACCTATCCGGGAAGACCTCGACATGCCCGCTCCTCTCATAGAAAGTCCTGCTGGGACGGGAAGATTAGCCGCAGAGGCGGTTGCTAGCCGCCACTCTTGCTTCTGAGCGACGAATTTCGTGCGTACTCGAGCGAGACGGCGTAGCCGACCCGATCGGCGCCGACCTTGTCGAAACGCAGGGCGCGCGCCGCCGCCAGGGTCAGGTCCCACGAGTTACCGCGGCTGTAGGGACCACGGTCGATCACCTGGGTGACGATCGAGCGACCGTGGTAGACGAACTTCACAGTGGTTCCACAGGGCAGGTTGCGGTGGGCGACGCCGACGGTATCGGGCGTCAGGCGCTGCCCGCAGGCGGTGCTGTTGCCGTAGAGCCCGGGGCCGTACCAGGTCGCACCGGCCCAGCGCATCGGCGTGAATGCCAAGCCGCCGCCGGCCTCGGCTTCGCCGGGGGAGCCAGGCGAGGCCCCGCCGGTCCCCGCCTGTGCGGGCGCTGCCGCAAGGGCCAGCGTCACGGCCAATATGAGCAGCGCCGTGCCTCGTCGATGATCTTTCCGCCAGGGGCGGGTTCTACCTGTCTTCATTGCTCTTTCCAAGCGCTTACGGGGTTAGCTGACGGGCTCGCGCTGAAAGAGCTGCGCTACGCGG
>DASSXC010000088.1:0-6863 GCA_035704205.1 Solirubrobacterales bacterium
GTTCGATCTGCCGCTCGACTGGCGGCTCACCGACGGCTTCCGCAAGCGGGCGCAACAGGCGATCGCCCGCATCCCCTACGGCAGGACCCGCAGCTACACCCAGATCGCCACCAAGGCCGGTAACGAGCGCGCCGTACGAGCCGCGGGCACCGCCTGCGGCAGCAACCCGATCCCGATCGTCGTCCCCTGCCACCGCGTCCTGCGCAGCGGTGGCGGCCTTGGCGGCTACGGCGGCGGTCTGCCGATGAAGGAAGCACTGCTGCGGATGGAGGGCGTCGAGATCCCCTGACCTCGCTAAAGGATCGGGCCGGGCGTCCGATGAATGCGTCCCATGCCCAGCCGCCTCTCCCTCCTCGGTCTGATGCTGCTCCTCGCCACCTGCCTTCTGGCAACCGCCGCCCATGGCGCCCCGGCGACGGCACCGCCCGAAGCCCTCTCGACGGAAGAAGAATCCTTCGAAGCCGAAACCGACGAGGAAGGCGAAGGGGAAACCGAATGCCAGATCGCCGAGGAAGAAGCCGCCGAAGGGGAACTGGAGCCGGGAGAAGCCGACGAAATCTGCAAAGGGGAATCCACCGAAACCCGTCCGGCCGCTCAGCCACATCGAGGCAAGGCAGCGACGCGCGGAGCCGGGCATCGCGCCCACGGACGCAAGAAGGTCTGTCAACGCAAGGCTGCCAGGAAGCGGCACTGCCCGCGCCGATCCGGCCGGCGCTAAGCGGCTGACGAAGCCGCGGTCTTGTTGAGGTAGTCGCGAATGAAATCGTCGAGGTCGCCGTCGAGGACGCGTTGGGCGTCCCCCACCTCGTGCCCGGTGCGGTGGTCTTTGACCCGCTGGTCGGGGTGGAGGAAGTAACTGCGGATCTGCGAGCCCCAGGCGACGTCCTTGACCTCGCCGCGCTCCTTCGCCAGAGCTTCGGCCCGTTTGCGCTCCTCCAGCTCGATCAGCTTGGAGCGCAGAAGCTGCATCGCGACCGCCTTGTTCTGCGTCTGCGAGCGCTCGTTCTGGCACTGGACGACGGTGCCGGTCGGAATGTGGGTGATCCGCACGGCGGAGTCGGTCTTGTTGACGTGCTGGCCACCGGCACCGGAAGCTCGGTAGGTGTCGACGCGCAGGTCGGCGTCGTCGATCTCGACCTCGACCCCCTCGTCGACCAGGGGCCCGACGTCGACCTGGGCGAAGCTGGTGTGGCGGCGGGCCGAGGAGTCGAAGGGGGAAATGCGCACCAGCCGGTGGACGCCCCGCTCGGCGGCGAAGAGCCCATAGGCGTTCTCCCCCCGGGCGATGAAGGTCGCCGACTTGAGGCCCGCCTCCTCGCCGGGCGAGGCCTCCTTCATCTCGACCTCGAAGCCACGACCCTCCGCCCAGCGCAGGTACATCCGCAGCATGATCTCGGCCCAGTCCTGCGAGTCGGTGCCCCCAGCCCCGGCGTGGACCGAGACCACGGCGTCGCCGGCGTCGTATTGGCCGCTGAACAGCCGTGCCTCTTCCAGCTCGGCCAACCGCCTCTCGACCGAGGCCATCTGGGCTGCCAACTCCGCGGCAATTTCCTCGTCTTCGGCCGCCATCTCGGCCAGCTCGCCAAGATCGCCGGCCTCTGACTCGAGCTGCTCGAACGTCTCCAGCTTGCGCTGCGCCCGAGCGTGGGCGGCAGAGGTGCGCGCAGCCGTCTCCTGGTCATCCCAGAATCCGGGCCGGCCCATCTCCTCCTCCAGACGCTCAGCTTCCCGCCGCAGTGAAGCGGGGTCAAAGGTAATCCGCGAGCAGCTTCAACTGCTCGCGGATCTCGGCCAGCCGCGCCGGCACCGATTCGGTTGAGGCGACGTCGGCCATGGGAGGAAGGTTATTGGGCTCGGGTCCGGAGCGACGTATCGGACTTTGACCACACCAGAGGGGGGTCAAGATCGGATGCGCGGACTCAGGGTGCGGTCGCGCCGACGATCCAGGTCGACGCGGGCGCGAATACGCCGTCGGGGCCGTCGAACTCGGCCAGCGTCGCGCGCAGATCGGCGGCGATTTTGGGGCGGATCTCGTCGATCCGGTCTTCCCAGAGCCGCAGCACCTCGCCCGCCGGCCCGAGCGCCATGTTGAACTCGACCGCGTGATCGAGGTCGTTGCCGATCTTGAGTGGCAGATCGCAGCGCCGCAACGAGATGCCCTCGAAGCCCGCGATCTTGAGCTGCTCGGTGACCGTGTCGGCATTTGCCATCGAGAACGGGCCCGGCCCGCAGGTCGGCTCGTCGCTCTCCTCCGGGTGCTCCAGGTACTCCTCGACGACCAGCTCGGCGCGGCGAACCCACTGGTTGTCTTCCTTGCGTCGCCAGACGACGGCGCAGAGCCGCCCGCCCGGGACGAGCGCCTTGCGGACGTTGCGCAGCGCCTGCACGGGGTTGGCGAAGAACATGATTCCCATGCGCGAGAAGGCGTAGTCGAACTCCCCCTCTATCTCCGCGACCTGGATATCCCCGCTGATGAAGCGGATTCTGTCGGCGCTCGCGGCCTGTGCCTCCTCCCGCGCCGCGGCGATGAACGGCTCGGAGACGTCGATGCCGACCGCCTCCCCATCAGGACCGACCAGCTCCGCAAGCCGCTGAGTCGTGTCACCGAAGCCGCAGCCGAGGTCGATCACCCGATCGCCTGCCCGCGGCGGATGGGTCGCCAGAGCCTCCTCGCCATGGGCACCCAGGCCGGCGGTGACCAGGTCGCGGTACTCGACGAAGCGATCGAAGAGAGGACCGCTCCAGGCGTCGGCGGCCTCCTTGTTAGTCGCGGCGACTGACTCCATGCCGTCCGATGGTACGCCTTATCCGAGGCGTGATTGAATCCGCCGGCGTGGAGCGCGGCAGCGCGATCCTCGAAGGGCGCCAGCTGCGCACCCGGTGGTCGTGGAGCTCGAACAGCCAAGCCATCTCATCCTCGCCGGCCGCGGACCCGTCCTCGTAAAGCTGCTCCAGCTCAATCGTCTGCTGCGCTCAGCCGGGTCAGGGCAAGGTAAATAACCTTGCACCACTGTGGCCTAGCCCAGGCCAGAGTTCCTGGAAGATGCCGGCTCAGCGTGCTCGCCCGTTCTTCCCGCACCTCGCCCCGACCACCGGGTGGAGCCTGGCCCGCCTGCCGTTGTGGGCTTCGAGCCGCGCATCGGCGCGGTGCTTGCGGGCGCAGAGATTGGTGCTGTTGACGATCAGGCCCTTGCGACCGCCCTGCATGTCGACTTCCACTTTGGTGAGCGGCGCGTCGGGGAGCTCGGTGAAGGTGGCGCGTATGCCACCTTTCTTTGAGTCGACGCGGGCGACCGCTTCCACGTCGACTAGACCGTGCAGGTCGGCGACGAAGTCGGGCAGGTTGTGGTTCGAAGACCTCAGGTAGACCGGGCCCACGAGCGGCTCGGAAAGAAGCGGGGTAAAGGCACGTGCGTGACCGTAGATCGCGGCCTCGGGGCAGGCCTTTGCCGCAAATTGCACCCTGGTGCATATGGTGCGGATATGCCCTTGCTCGAGGAAGGCGGAGCGGGGCAGGCGCAAGACGAGACCCGTGAGGTTCGCGTCGCCGACCCTTGGCCGGAAGACGCTCCTCAGTTTCGGATGGGCCCCCCTCCTCGTGCCTCCGATCAGCCTCAGTCTCAGCGAGGGCTCAAAGCCGAGGCTCGCACAGCTCGCCGCCTGATAGCGCGATTCCCGTGCCACGGGAGCGTCGTCGCCGATCGAGAAGGGATCGAGGCCTCCTCCCCATATCGCGGCCCTGGTCGAAAAGCGCGCACAGCTCGTCGGGTTGATGGAGAACCGGAGGCGGTTGACGTGGACCTGGATGTCTCTCACCACCAGCGGGATGCCGGCGAGGATGTGGGGGAGCGGTTCGGAGCTGGCGCCATCGGCGGTTACTTCGCCGGTGCGTGGGTCGAAGTCGAGCGCCTGGCGGGTAACCACGGTGCCGACGTCAAAGGGGCCGGCCACAGCAGGGACGATCGCCACTACCGAGAGCGGCTCGCCGCCGAAGGACCCTGCCAGGTAGACCTGCCCGGGGACGTAGGTGAGCTGTGAGCCGGCTCCCGCCCCCGCCCACAGCGAGCCGATCCTGGAGTTCGAGGGGCAGGAGGGGCTGCGGCGCTCCGCCTTCCCGGTCTTCGCCCTCGCAAGGGAGATTTGGGCGTCGGGGCAGCGGTCCACGCCGGCCAGCTTCGCCAGCACACCCGGTGGCAGGGTGGCATCGAAGCGGGTCAGATCCTGGTCGCCGTCACGGCGAGTGAGGCGCATCGAGAAGGGCGAGTAGGCGCCCGCCGAGTTGTTCTCAGAGCCCGCTTCGAAGCCCGGCTCAAACGGCGGTGCGCCGCCGGAGGGACAGGGCTCTTCGCCTGGGCCGGAAAGGATCTGGAAGCTCGAGGCCGCCTCGACCGGCGCGCTGCCCGACCAGGGGGTGATCAGCGCCTTTGCCTCATAGGTGCCGCACCGGGACGGGGTGATCAGTGGGCTGCGGCTGCCCTCGCGGAAATGCAGGTTGAAGCTCGAGAAGGGCAGTTGGGGGATTTGGTCGGTTATCGCGGTCAGCTGGCCCGTTTTCGGGTCGGGCACCACCTTCGCCGCCTGTTTGACGATCACGCCCAAGTGGGGGTTTTTGAAGACGATATAGAAGGCGATCAGGGCGTCTTCCGCTTCGTTTTCGAAGGGGGTCGCCTGAAAAAGGGCACCCTTGACCGGCTCTTCGACCAGGGGGGTCTCGACTTCCAAGGTGCCGATCTTGGAGGCCTCCGGGCAGCCCTCGCCGGGTTCGGCGGCGAGAGTTTCCTCTTCGAGGTCCTCTTCTGAGCAGACCTCGAGGCCTTCGGCCAAAGAAGGGTTCGCCGTCATCCCTCTGGGCAGGGTAACCTCGACCCGCCGGATGTCGGACTGGGCGCGGCCGTCGACTGAGGTCAGGCCTTCGTCGTCCAATTGCAGGGAGAAGTCGAGGCCGCTCGGGCTCGAGGCGGCTTTGGAAGTCGGCCTGGCGACGATCTCGGGTGCAAAGCCGAGCGCGCCGCATTCCGTAAAGGGCTGCGGGTTGCCGGCGGCATCGTGGATCGACCTTTCGCCGAAGTCTTCTTCGCCTTCCCAGGAGAAGGCTTCGAAGGCGCTGGTGAGAGGTGAGGAGCAGTTGGTGGGGAGGGTGAGGAACGGGTTTTGGCGCCGCCCAACCGGGCAGCTTTCCCCGCTCTGGTTTTCGAACTGGAACCCTTCGATGTCCCCCGGGGGCAGTTTCGTCCCCGAGACCCCGCAGATGCCGCGCAGGTCGTCGTGGCCGGCGGCGGAAGGGTCGCCCCACAACTGAGTCTTGTTGCCGAAGACCTGCACGATCTGGGGGGTGTTGCGTGCGGCGGCGATGGCGCTGTAGGGGGGAGCCTGGCTGAGACCGACGTCGACGACGATGTTGGCCGCGGTGCCAGCCCGGAACCCCAAGCGCAGGAGCACCCCGGGGGGCGGAGTCAGGTTGAAGACCGGCACCGCCGACCACAGGCCCGGTTCTGAGGTTGCCGAGGCGCTGATCCCGATCGCGGTCTCGATCGGGCAGTCGTTGATCCCTTCGTTGACTTCCAGGAACCGCAACGAGCTGCAGCGCGGGTAGGCGGTGGTGTCGCCGACCAAGCCCGGAATCTGTTCTAAGAAGAAGTCCTTGAGGCGCCCTTCGGGCACTTCTTCAGCGTCCACGTTGGCGCCGAGGGAGGTCGTCATCGCGAAGGGATGGGAGCCCGACAGGGTCGCCATCGTGCCGTCTTCGTTGGTGAAGGTGACGTCGAAGCTGTTGATGCCGAAGTTGCCCAGACCGGGATAGTGGGCGCCAGCGCCACTGGCCAGAGCGAGAGCGGCGAGGCAGACGGCAGCCAGGGCGATCGCGACTCGCCTCATCGTTCCCCCCTCCCGCTCTTGCGGGCTCGCCTGTGGTGCTTGGCCACGCAGCGCACCTTCCCGGCGCGGCGCACCTTGCGCTTGCCTTTCGGGCAGCCTTTGGGTTTCGCTTTGCCTTCGGTGACGTTCTCGGGGCCTTCGTAGACTTTGGAGGAGGGCGTGCCGAAGACCGGCGGAGGTGGCGGGCTCTGGCATGCTTCCCCTCCGCAAGCTTCTTTGACCACCGGCTGGGGGAAGCCACCGTTGATCCGGGCGTCATAGAGGTCGATCGAGTCGGGGTCTCGGGGCAGGAGACTCTCGTCGGTGGTGAAGAAGACATCCGATCCGTCGGGGTCAGCGCCCCAGAATTCCGATTCGAAGGGGCTCTCGCCGCTGGAGATCAGATACAAACAGCCGTCGTTGGAGGGGAAGTAGACGGGGCTGGATTCCTTGCAGCCGCCTTCGCCCGACTCCTCCCACTCATAGACGTCCATCGCCCCGTTGGTGTCGCGTGGCAGCAGCGCGTCGTTGCTGTTGAAGAAGAGTCGCCCGCCGCCGTCAGAGAGCAGTTTGGAGTCATAGAGGGGCCGTTCCCAGCCGGGGATCCAGGCGGCGGCGTGGACGAGAGTGGTGAACGACTGCTGCGCCCAGCCGGCCTCGAAGGGAACGCGCATTTCCCGCGTCCGTGGCCGCGCCCCGCTCGGGTTGCACGAGGCGCACGAGAGCTCCCCGCCCGCCTCATACGTAAAGACCTCCACCGCGGCCTTCCCGTCCGCGTCGGTGTTGTCGAAGCCGGTAAGAGGAGCGCGGGACTGGAAGGCCAAGTGCTCCCCGTCGGGGCTGACACGGGTCGCGCGCAAGCGCGAGTTCCTCGCGACCACGTCGTAGGCCAAGGCAAAAGCGCCCGGCTCGAATTTCCCCAGGTCTTTCTCGCTCAGAACAGCCACGAAGCTGACCGCCCCTTCCTCGTCCAGGTAGAGGTTTGGTTCGCCTTCGACCGCTTCATCGCC
>DASSXC010000089.1:0-2707 GCA_035704205.1 Solirubrobacterales bacterium
TTCTACACCGGCAAGCAGAAGCTGGTCGACACCGGCGGCCGGGTCGAGCGGTTCCAGCGGCGCGCGGCCAAGCACGCCAAGGCCTCCAAATAAGCCATGCCTGCGGAGACAGCCTCTCCGCGAGCTGAGGCGCCCTCTTCGAACGGGGCGGACCCGCTGCGCATGCCCGATGGCGCCTTGGTCGCCAAGCGCGACGCGCCGGTCGGCGGTCAGGCGGTGTTGGAGGGCGTGATGATGCGGGGCGTCTCCACCTGGGCGGTGGCGGTGCGCAATCCCGAGGGCCAGGTCGAGCTCAGCTCCGAGCCGTTGGTGCCCTGGGCCAAGCGGCACCGGCTCTGGCGGGTGCCGGTGATCCGCGGCGTCGTCGCCCTCGGCGAGTCGCTGAAGATCGGCTTCCGTGCCCTGGCGATCTCCGCCAACGCGCAGATGGAGGAGGACGAGAAGGGCGAGAAGGAAGAGATCGGCGGCTGGGTCTGGGGGCTGACGATAGTCCTCTCGATGGCCCTGGCGGTTGGGCTCTTCTTCGTCGTCCCGGTCGGGTTGACCAGCCTGATCAAGGACCAGCTCGGCAACGCCTTCCTCTTCTGGCTGGTCGAGGGCATCCTGCGCACGGCGATCTTCATCGTCTACATCGTCGCGATCAGCCGCCTGCCCGACCTGCGCCGCGTCTTCGAGTACCACGGCGCCGAGCACAAGACGATCTCCTGCTACGAGGCAGAAGACGAGCTGGTCCCGCAGCGGGCCAAGCTCTACTCGCGCCTGCACCCGCGCTGTGGCACCAGCTTCCTGCTTATCGTGATGGTGCTGGCGATCTTCGTCTTCGCCCCGATCGGGCTGCCGGCCTGGTACTGGCTGCTCGCCTCGCGCATCCTCGGCATCCCGTTGATCGCCGGCCTCTCCTACGAGGTGATCAAGTGGGCGGGCAGGAATCGCCGCAAACGCTGGGTGCGGGGCGTGATGTGGCCGGGCCTGATGCTGCAGAACCTGACCACCCGCGAGCCCGACGAAGATCAGCTTGCGGTGGCGATCGCCGCGTTGGAGAAGGTCCTCGCGGAGGAGACCCACGACGGGGAAGAGTCTCCGATCGAGATCGTCGCTTAGCCTCCGCCCTCCGCTTCGAGCTCCGCCTTCATCAGGGCCTCCAGCTGGGCCAGCCATTCCTCGCCACGCAGCAGCATCGCCTCGCCGAAGAGCCCGGCCAGCACCGGCCCTCGGATCCCACCCTCCGCGAAGTCTTCAAGTGCCCCACGCAGGTCTTTGTCGTACATATGGCCGCGGTAGTCGCGCAGGCGCTCCTGCGCCAGCCGGGCCATGGCGATCTGCTCGCGCTTGGGTAGGGCGTCGACGAAGAAGAAGCGCAGCATCCCCTCGACCCGGGCCTGCATCGGCACTTCGTGCGGCGAGCGCAGCCAGGCGAGCAGCGCCTCCTCGCCTTTTCCGGTCAGCGCATAGGCCGAGCGGGCGCGGGCGCCATGGGGATCCTCGGTCCGCGTCACCAAGCCCCCTTCCTCCAGGCGAGCGAGCTCGGGGTAGACCTGGGCAAGCGAGACCGGCCAGATCGCGCTGGTCGAAGCGTCGGCGGCCTTCTTGATCGCATAGCCCGAGGTCGCACCGAGGCGCAGCATGCCGAGCACCATGTAGGAGATCGGTTTGAGCTTCATCGCGATGGGTTCTTCCGACCCGATCCCCGGAACCGGTCTCGCGAGACCAATTGATTCACGCCTGAGTATCCGGTCTGATGCATCAGGGCTGTTATATCGAAAGCGATGCCAGCAATCGACGGGCATCTTGCGGACCGGAGGAAAAGATGAAGGCGCACAAGGGGCTTCTGATCTTCAACATCTGCCTGGTGCTCGTATTTGCGGGCGCCGCGGCAGCGGCGGCGAAGTGGACCACGGTCCGTGTCGGCAACCTGATCCTCAAGGTGGAAGGGAGGCTTTCACCGCGCGCGTTTCCGCGGCACGAGTATGCCCCCGCCTCCTTCCGCACCCGGGGGCAGATCGCAACCGTCGACGGCGCTCATCCACCCGCCCTGCGGGAAGCCACCGTCTATATCGACAGGAACGGAACCTTCGATGCCCGCGGTTTGCCGGTTTGCCGGGCCCCTGAACTGGAGGCGCGAGACACCAGGGCCGCGAAACGGGCTTGCGGCGACGCGATCGTCGGCGAAGGCGAAGGCGCGGCGGAGATCGCCTTTCCCGAACAGCGCCCGATCGTGGTCCACAGCCCGATCACGATCTTCAACGGAGGTGTCGCGGGCGGCGCGACGACCCTGTTCCTGCATGCCTTCATCACCGTGCCGGCCCCGGCGGCGATCGTCAGCAGCTTCGAGTTCACCCGCGTAAAGGCCGGTCGTTATGGCATGCGGGGCGTCGCCAGGATTCCGGTGATCGCCGGCAGCAGCGGATCCCTGGTCGGCTTCGATTTCAAGATCAAGCGCCTCTACGGCTACAGGGGTGAGCGCAAGAGCTTCGATTTGACCAGATGCCCCGATGGAGTCATCAAGGCCAAGGGGAGTGGCGTCTTCGTGGACGAAGTCGTCGATGGTGTCGACGATGGGAAGAGGACGACGCTCTCGGCGAGCCTGAGCTTTCCGTGCACGCCCAAGGGATAGGCGGCTGCGGCGGGCGGGTCCTGGCACGGCGGAGGGGGTGTCCGGCCTGGCGCTGGGTTTTTCGCCCGGGGACAGTTCCTCGCTCGCTGAGTC
>DASSXC010000090.1:0-3577 GCA_035704205.1 Solirubrobacterales bacterium
GTCGCCGCCGCCAAGGCGTCCTTCCTGAAGGGAGATGAGCTGGCCTACACCGCCGGCATCTTCGCCGTCCTACTCGGCGCGGCGCTCGTCTTCTTCCTCTTCCCGAAGAAGGACGAGGAGGAGGCGCTGCTGGTGAGCTACGCCGCCGAGGACAGCCGCACCGATTAGGAGCCATCCGCGCTTGCCAAGATAGGCGCCGATGGCCTCCCCCGCCGAACCCCGTTCGTCCCGCCTCAGCGCGTCGCTGCGCGAAGGCGAGCGGGTGACGCCGCTGGAGCTCTTCTTCGACCTCGTCTTCGTCCTCGCGATCACCCAGTGCACGGCGCTGATGTCACACGACCCGAGCTGGTCGGGGCTGGCCCAGGGGCTGCTCGTGCTCGGCATGCTCTGGTGGGCGTGGACCGGCTACGCCTGGCTGACCAGCGTCCTCGATCCCGAGGAGGGGGCGGTGCGGCTGGTGATGTTCGGGGCGATCGCGGCGCTGCTGCTCGTCTCGCTCTGCGTGCCGGACGCCTTCGGCGACCTCGGCCTCGCCTTCGCGCTGATCTACGGCGTCGTGCGGACGGCGCACATCGCCCTCTTCATGCTCGCCAGTCCCGACGACGACGGCCTGCGCCACTCGGTGATCGCCCTGGCCGCCAGCACCGCGGTCGCCGTCTCGCTGCTGGCGCTCGCCTCGCTCTTCGACGGCCTCGCCCAGGGCGCGCTCTGGGCGCTGGCGCTGTTCCTCGACATGGGCGGCCCCTACTTCTTCGGCTCTGAGGGCTGGAAACTGGTGCCCGGGCACTTCGCCGAGCGCCACGGGCTGATCGTCATCATCGCCCTCGGCGAGTCGATCGTCGCGATCGGCGTCGGCGCCGACCATGCGCTCGACCTGGGGATCGGCACGGCGGCGGTCCTCGGCGTCGCCCTGACCGCGGCGATGTGGTGGATCTACTTCGACATCGTCGCGATCGTCGCCGCGCGCCGCCTGGCCGAGGCCGAGCCCGGCAAGGTGCAGAACGAGATGGCGCGGGACTCCTACTCCTACGTCCACCTCCTGATGGTCGCCGGGATCGTCCTCGTCGCACTGGGCATGAAGAAGACCATCGGCCACTTCGACGAGCACCTGCACACCGTCCCCGCCTTCGCCCTGCTCGGCGGCGTCGCGCTCTACCTGCTCGGCCACGTCAGCTTCCGCTACCGCCACATCCACACGGTCAACCGCCAGCGCCTGCTGCTCGCCATCGTCCTGCTGGCGCTGGTCCCGGTGGCGACCGAGGTCCCCGCCCTCCTCGCCCTCGCCGTCGTCAACGTGCTGATCTGGGCGATGATCGTCTACGAGACCCGCCTGTATGGCGAGGGTCGGCACGAGGTGCGTCGCCCGGGGGTCGAACCCACTTAACACGGGCATCTGTCTTGCCTTGCCCTGGCGAGCGGAAAGTCTTGTAGCCACAAATCCGTCCGCCCCTCCTGCGACTCTGCATTCGTTCACGCTGCCTTCCTCCTTCGGGAAGGATTCACACGGAGGGTCGCTGAGGTGTCGGCGGCCTTTCGTGCGTTCGAGTGAGCATCCGATCGGCTGTTTAGCGTTCTTGTCGTGCCATTCACCTAACAGCCGACCCGGCCTCAGCCGGAGCCCGACTGCGAGGCAGTGTGAACGACTCAATCGCAGACACCGTGTTAACCGTGGAACCCATGGATCGGGAGGAACGGGTCTCGCCCAAGACCTCGCGTCAAGGGGCGTCGGATTGAAGCAGAACGCCCTTCACACGACGAAAGCCGTAGCGCAACCCGCAAATCGCTGGGTGAGGCTGTCGCGCCAAACCGCCACCCCCGAGCTGATCGAGGCTATTAACACCTTTGAGCCGTTGGACTTCCCGGCGGGTAAGGCCGCCGCGGGCTTCCTCAAGGACGAAGCAGTGGTCAACTCCACCATGACTAAGACACACTTGCTGGTTGCTGAAAACCGCGTGGAAGGGTTCATCTCGCTGTGCTCTGGATCCGTCAAGCTCTCGGAGCGGTCAATTCGGAGCCTAGGCCTACGTACGACGATCAGGACAATGCCCGCGATCGTCTTGACCTGGATTGCACGCCACCGTGGAAGCTCCACAACAGGACTTGAACTCGTCGAGACCGCGTTCGGGCTGGCAAGAGAGTCCGCTGAGAATGTCGGGGTAGCGGCGTTCGTGCTGGACCCATGGGACGCGAAGGTCGCCGACATCTGGCGCAACGCGCCATATCCCTTTCGAGATTCGGAGCAGAAGCGGAAGGGGAAACCGCCCAGGCTCTGGACTCCTCTCGACCCGGATTAGTCGATCTGGCCAGCGGTGCGCAGGTCGCCGAGGCGCTCGTCGGCCGCCTTCGCGAAGCTGCGAAGCTTGGGGTCCTGGCGCGCACGCCGAAAAGCCTTCGCATCGATCTCGGCGACGGTTTCTCCGATCTCCGCAGAGGAGGCTTTTCCTTTGATCACAGTGAAGCGGTCCAACGCTTGCGCCATATCGGGGTGCTCTCCTTGTGGCTAGCTAGCAAGTGTTTCTACTCGCCGAACACAAACCCTATACCCAGAGTCGTGCTCGATAGCTGAAATCCGTTGCACCCAGAGTAGCGCTCCGACCTACGGACATAGCCGAAGTCTGGGACCACGGTCGGCCCGCCCAATACGACCATCTTGGCCAGCTGGCCAGTCTCCGCCTAGAATCCCCGCCATGAGCGAGCGGGAGGTCAGGGTCGCCGTAATCGGCGCCGGGATGTCGGGGATCGGCGCGGCGATCCGTATGCGCCGGGCCGGGATCGAGGATTTCGTCGTCCTCGAGCGGGGGGCGGAGCCGGGCGGGACCTGGCGGGACAACACCTACCCCGGCTGCGCCTGCGACGTGCCCACGGCGCTCTACTCCTACTCCTTCGCGCCGAAACCGGACTGGAGCCGGGCCTTCGCTCCACAGGAGGAGATCCGCCGCTACCTGCTCGACGTCGCCGCCGAGCACGGCGTCAGCGACAGGATCCGCTGCAACGCCGACGTGCTCGCCGCCGAGTGGGACGAGAGCCGGCAGCGCTGGCTGGTCCGGACCAGCGCCGGCGAGTACGCGGCGCGGGTGCTGGTCTCGGCGACCGGGCCCTGGAGCGAGCCGGTCATCCCCGACATCCCCGGGCTGGACAGCTTCGAGGGCAAGGTCTTCCACTCCTCGCGCTGGGACCACGAGCACCCGCTCGACGGCGCCCGCGTGGCGACGATCGGCAGCGGCGCCTCTGCCGTCCAGTTCGTGCCCGAGATCCAGCCGCGGGTCGAGCAGCTGACCGTCTTCCAGCGCACCGCGCACTGGGTCCTGCCGAAGGCGGACCGCCCGCTCGGCCGCCGCGCCCACGCGGTCTTCCGCCGCTATCCCGCCACTCAGCGCGCCGTGCGAGGGGGGATCTACGGCACCAGCGAGCTGCTCGGGATCGCCAACCGCAAGCCGCGCCTGCTGGCGCCGCTGCAGGCGGCCGGCCGCCGTCACCTGCGCCGCGCCGTCCCCGACCCCGAGCTGCGGCGCATCCTCACCCCCGACTACACGATCGGCTGCAAGCGGCTGCTCTTCTCCAACGAGTGGTACCCGGC
>DASSXC010000091.1:0-2896 GCA_035704205.1 Solirubrobacterales bacterium
GCCCGCGCTCGCGGCATTGGCTGGCGTCGGCATTTCGACGGGCCTCGGCCTGCTGCTTGCCGTCATGTCCTCAGCCGCCCCGCCGAGCCTGAGCGTCACGGCCAACGACGCGGTCATCGGGCAGACGATTCGGGCAACCGCACAGCTCTCGGAAAGCCCGAGCGCATCGGGGGAAATCTCGTTCGAAGTCTTCGGCCCCGGCGACCCCAGCTGCTCCGGGCCCGCGCTGCCCCCCGCCCCTGCTTCGGCCTCGGTGAGCGGCGAAGGCGAGTACGCCTCGGGGGAATTCACCCCGCCCGAAGCAGGCGTCTATCACTGGAGCGCCCACTATTCGGGCGACCTTGAAAACCCCGCCGCCGACTCCGCCTGCGCCGCGGCCTCAACCGTGAGCAGGGCGAGCCCTGGAATGGCGGGCACCGCAAGCGGCGGCAAGGTCAATACCGCGATACACGATCAAGCGACCGTAACCGGAGGTTTCTCTCCCACCGGCGAAGTGATTTTCAGGATCTTTGGGCCGGCGGACACCGCCTGCCTGACGCCGTTGGCAACGGATGCCGTACCGCTTCAGGACGGCAGCGCCAGCTCCGCGGATTTCCTTCCCCAGCAGGCCGGAGAATTTCGCTGGACGGCCACCTACGAAGGCGACGAGAACAACGAGCCGGCCGGCCTTCCCTGCGGGTCCGCCAACCAGGCCTCGGCGGTGGGCAAGGCCTCACCGTCGCTCGTGGGGGTGGCGACCTCCGCCGTGGTGGTCGGCTCCCCGATCACCGACGGGGTGACCCTGACGGGTGGCTTCGAGGCCAGCGGACAGCTCGTCTTCCGCGCCTACGGCCCGGGCGATCAGACGTGTGCGACCACTCCCAAATACGAAGCGGCCGTCGCGGTCGCCGGCAACGGCTCCTATTCCCCCTCGGGCTTCTCGCCGGCGGCGGGGCTGTATCGGTGGACCGTGGGATACCCGGGCGATGCCAACAACCAGCCGGCCAGCCTTCCCTGCGGGTCCGCCAACCAGGCCTCGGCGGTGGGCACGATCACCGCGACCCTTGCCGCCAACGCCACCAGCGCCACGGTCGGCAAGCCGGTGACGGCCATGGCGTCGATCCAGAAGGGAGCGATCCCCACCGGACAGATCAGGTTCACGGCGTTCCCGCCCGGCGACGCGAATTGCTCCGGCAGCGCAGCCTTCAGCTCGACGGTCAAGGTCTCGGGGAACGGCTCGTACCGTTCAGCCGCATTCGTGCCTTCTCGGGTCGGCACGTTCCGCTGGACCGTCAGCTATTCGGGCGACCCGAACCACGCCCCGACGAGCGCCGGCTGCGGCAAAGCAACGTCCAGCGTCTCTCCGGCAAGTCCCTCGATTTCCAGCAACGTCACGCAACGACTTGCGGTTGGAGCCTCCTTCAGGGTCACGGCAACCCTGCAGGGAGGCTATGCGCCCGGGGGCACGATCACCCTCGAGATCTACCGGCGGGTCGCGGCAGGCTGTGCCAGGCCAGTGGCCGTCGGCGTCGTCCCCGTGGCCGGGAACGGCACGTTCCGCTCAGAGCCGCTCGTTGCGCAACAGCCCGGTGCCTACAGCTTCGGGGCCAGCTATTCGGGAGACGCCACCAATCGAGGCGCGACCGATTCGTGCAATCCGTCCGACCCAGCGGTCCGGGTGTATCGGCGAACGCCGCAAGTGAAACCGCGTGCGCGCCTGAACGAGGGCAATCAGATCTCGATTCGCGCGCGCCTCTCCGGCGCCGCCTCACCCTTCGGCACGATCAGCTTTCGGCTCTACCGCCCGGGCGACAAGCGGTGCAAACGCAAGCCCGCGTTCAGCGGCGGCGTCACCGTAAGGTCAAACGGCAACTACCTGCTGGCCCAGTACCTCGCGACCAAACCGGGCGTCTACCGCCTCAGCGTCGGCTACTCCGGCGACCAGCGCAACCGCCAATACAAACCCACCTGCCGCGACGCACAGCAGATCAGAATCGGCTGACTCGCCGCGGCCCTCACGCCAGCTCTTATTCGTCGTCCTCGGGCAATCTGAACCCGACCGGACACTTCGGCCGGTCGGGCGGTGAGATCAACTGCCTCAACGCCATGAAGATTTGATTCAGCTGCTCGTCATGCCCGCCCAATTCCCGCTCGACCTCTTCGAGCCTCTTCTCGATCGCGGTATAGGAATTCGCAACCCGGCGAAGCTCGACGAAGGCGCGCATGATCTCGACGTTGACGGCGACCCGCTCGGTCGCTGCGAAGAGCGCCGGAGAGCATCGCCACCCCCCGCTCGGTATAGGCATAAGGGGAATACCGACGCCCGCCTCGGCCATCGTTTGAGGTTGCAAATTGTGACCTCAAAGCTTCGGTCTCGGTCTTGCTTAGCTGGAACATAAAGTCATCTGGGAAGCGTTTCAGGTTGCGTTTGACTTGCTGGATCAGGCGCTTCGTCTCGACCCCGTAGGGGTCTGCCAGGTCTTTGTCGAGCATCACCTGCTTCTTGCGGATTACGAAGATCCGCTTCTCGATCGCGGGCGCCGCAATCAGCTCAAGCGAGACTGGCCTCTCCTTCGACTCCGCCACGATAGAAGTCCTCATAGCCCACCCGGCCCGACCGTGACTTAGGCGAACATTCAGAGCTGCTTCTAGTCCTTGGGGCGAGATTCCCGCATTTCTTCAGTTCCAAATTCCTTCACTCTGCGAGGCGCAGCAATGAGAAGCACCACTATCACGACACCCAGAAGCGCTGCGCCTAGCTCAATGCCTAACGCAGCACAACCAACGACAGCGGCCAGCAATGCAAGAGCAGCGAGCCATACAGGCCGGGTAGGCCATCTCAATGGACCTAAGTACATACACCAAGACTAACCAATGCACGATCCGGTCAAAAACTGGCATAGGAAACCAGCGGAAT
>DASSXC010000092.1:0-7061 GCA_035704205.1 Solirubrobacterales bacterium
CGCCCGCCGGCTCGCAGATGTCGGCGATGGTGGTCGCGTTGTAGCCCTTGCTGGCGCAGGTCCGCGCCATCGCGACCAGGATCCGCTCGCGCTGGGAGTGAGCGATGAGCGGCTCGGCCAGGTCCTGGCGCCCTGCCGGCAGGTGCTCCTTCTCGATCAGGCCGCCGAGGTCGGCGGGGGCGGGGTTGCCGTTGGGCGGTGCGGCGGGGGACATGCGGACTCCTCACAGACAGCGGTGTTTCGGTAAACGCGATTGTACACCCCGGGCGGTGTTCCGTGGACAGGTCAGTACCCGATTAACAAACCGGCTCCAGATGGGAACCGGGGTGGAATCCCCCTTGGCCGAGAAGGCCAACGGAGGGCGGCGGGCGTCGGATACGCTCGGCGCCCCGCGACGAAGACTGGAGCCCGCAGACATGTCACTCAGCATCGAAGAGGCCGCCAAGCTCTACGGCAACCGCTTTCTCACCGAAGACGCCCCCGCCGGCGACTTCCCCGGCAGCGGCATGTCGTCGCTCGACGCGATGCGCCTGGTCGACGAGGAACTGGCGCTCGAGGGCGACCCGCAGCGCAACCTGGCGACCTTCGTCACCACCTGGATGGAGCCGGAGGCGCAGCGGATCATCGCTGAGAACCTCTACCGCAACTTCATCGACCACGCCGAGTACCCGATCTCGGCCGAGGTCGAGCAGCGCTGCATCCGCATGCTCGCCGACCTCTACCACGCCCCCGGCGAGACGACCGGCGCCCGCACCCAGGGCTCCTCCGAGGCGATCATGCTCGGGGCGCTCTCGCTGAAGTGGAAGTGGAAAGAGCGCCGCGAAGCCGAATCGAAGCCTGTCGACAGGCCGAACCTGATCTTCGGCGGCGACGTGCACGTCGTCTGGGAAAAGTTCTGCCGCTACTTCGACGTCGAGCCGCGGATCGTCCCCCTGCGGGACGGCAAGTACGTGATCGGGCCGGAGGACGTGCAGCCCCACGTCGACGAGAACACGATCGGGGTCGCGGCGGTGCTCGGCACGACCTTCACCGGCCACGCCGACGACATCGTCGGGATCGACAGGTTGCTCGTCGACCTCAAGGGCGAGCGGGGCCTCGACGTGCCGCTGCACATCGACGCCGCCAGCGGCGGCTTCGTCTGGCCCTTCCTCTACCCGGACTCCGAGTGGGACTTCCGCCTCGAGCAGGTCCGCTCGATCAACGTCTCCGGGCACAAGTTCGGCCTCGTCTACCCGGGGATCGGCTGGCTCGTCTTCAGGGAGAAGGGCGACCTGGCCGAGGACCTCGTCTTCTACGAGAACTACCTGGGCAAGACCGACGCGACCTTCACGCTCAACTTCTCGACCGGGGCCTCGATGGTGCTCGCCCAGTACTACAACTTCGTCCGCTACGGCCGCGAGGGCTACGCGTACGTCATGAAGGCGATGCAGGCCAACGCCAGGGTCCTGGCGGAGAAGCTGAAGGCCGGCGGCAACTTCGAGCTGATCGGCGACGGCGAGGAGCAGCTGCCGCTGGTCGCCTTCCGGCTCGCCGGCGAGAAGGACTACGACGAGTTCGACGTCTCCTGGCAGCTCTCGGCCGAGCGCGGCTGGATGCTCCCCGCCTACACGATGCCGCCCAACGCCGAGGACGTGAAGGTGATGCGGGCGCTGGTCAAGCAGACCCTCAGCCGCGAGCAGATCGACCGGCTCGCCACCGATATCGAAGTCGCCTGCGCGACCCTCGAGGAGAAGGGCGGCGCGCACCCCTCCGAGCGCCGGGCGATGAAGCGCAGCCCCGGCTACTGAGCCGACTGTACACGCGGGCGAGCGCGCCGCTCAAAACTTCGGACCGCTGTACAACCACCTTTCGCCGTGGCGTCGCGACCATTTGACGATGAGGACGCTGCGTCAGATCGTCGCCTTCGGTGGGGGTGGGTTCTCGATGGAGTCGGGCAACCCGCTGCTCGACGACTACGTGCTCGGGCTGACCGGAGCGAGCCGGCCCAAGGTCTGCTTCCTGCCCTCGGCCAGCGGCGACGCCGACCATTACATCGTCCGCTTCTACCGGGCCTTTCCCGCCGGCCGCTGTGAGGCCAGCCACATCTCCTTCTTCCGTCGCGAGCAGGGCCCCGAGGACCTGCGAGCCCATCTGCTCGAACAGGACCTGATCTACGTCGGCGGCGGCAGCGTCGTCAGCCTGCTCGGCGTCTGGCGGGCGCACGGCGTCGACGAGATCCTGCGCGAGGCGTGGCGGCGCGGCGTCGTCCTCTGCGGCCTCTCGGCCGGTTCGCTCTGCTGGTTCTCCGAGGCGGTGACGGGGTTCCACGGCGCGCCCCGGGTGGTCGAGGGCTTGGGACTGCTGCCGTTCAGCAACTGCGTCCACTACGAGCCGCGCTCCGCTCGCCGCCGGGCCTACCACGACTTCATCCGCGCCGGCACGCGTGGTGGCTACGCGGCCGAGGACGGCGCCGCCCTGCACTTCGTCGGCGCCGAGCTGAGCCGCGTGATCGCCTCGCGGCCCGAGGCGCGCGGCTACCGGCTCGACGCGATCGGCGAGCGGGTGGTGGAGATGCGGATCGCCACCACCTACCTCGGGGATGCCAAGGCACCGCCGCCGCTCCCCCTGCCGGAGGCGATGTCCACCGCCGTCGCGGCCTGATGAGCGCTCGATGATCACCCGCGCCCTCACCCTCGGCGGCCACGACTTCACCTCGCGTCCCCAGGATCGGGCGGTCTGCGAGCTGATGCTGCGGCTGGCGACGGCGCGGGCCGGGGGCCGGCCGAAGATCTGCATCCTGCCGACGGCGAGCGGCGACACCTCCGAGCAGATCGGCCGCTTCTACTCGGCCTTCGGCGAGCGGCCCTGCGATCCCTCCGACCTCTCGCTCTTCCGCCTCGGCACCCGACCGATCGAGCTGCGCGACCATCTGCTCGAACAGGACCTGATCTACGTCGGCGGCGGCAGCCTGCTCAACCTGCTCGCGGTCTGGGAGGCGCACGAGCTGAGCGCGATCCTCAGCCTCGCCTGGCGGGAGGGCATCGTCCTCGCCGGCCAGAGCGCCGGCGCGATGTGCTGGTTCGAGGCCGGCATCACCAAGTCCTCGGGCAAGCCCCTGCCGGGAGCCGGCCTCGGTCTGCTCCACGGCAGCCTCTGCGTCCACTACAACAACGAACCAGACCGCCGCGCCGCCTACCTCGACGCCGTGGCCGACGGCATGCCAGGCGGCTACGGCCTCGACGACTACGCCGGCCTGATCTGGGAGGGCCCGGGCCCCCCGTCAGCGGTGACCGCCCAGAGGGGAGCCCGCGCCTACCGTGTGGCCAAGGGCGAGCAGGGCGGCGTGATCGAGTCCCCACTCCCCGCCCGCTTCCTCCCAGCTCCCGCGCCAGCGGCCCTACGTGAGGACATCGCCGAGTTCCGCCGGATCAAAGCGATGCGCCAGCGGGCGGGTTGGCTGGGCTAGGCGGCGGCTGCGGAGCGGACCGTCGTAGCCGCAAGGTCCCCTTAGTATTTATACTGCCGCGCAGTGGAGGGCGACCTCGCCGACGTCGATCCGGTCCGCGGCGGTCAGGTTGCGGCGCAGTTGCTCTGCTCGCCGGTCTCGTGGATACGGCGACGCCGGCTGCACATCAGCTTCGTCGACGACGTCGCCATGCGCTTTCAGTTCAGCGTCGATTTCCGCGTTCCGACCGGCATTCATCCCAGCAGGGCCGAGGACGGGGCGCGATACGTTCCGCTGCCACTCTTCGTCATCCGCAAGGCTCCCTCGGCGCTGCTCGATTTCGACCTCGTCGACGGGTCGGGTCGGGCGCGCTCGCTGCCCACCCGGGAAAGCAACGCCGAGCTCTCCAGCCAGATCCTGTTCGCCTGTGCCGGCGGGGTGCTCGGCGTCCCTCACGCCAGGGTCGGCACGATGCCCGGCTTTCCCGCGGATCAGGTCCGCGCCATCGCCGTCGGTGAGCCGTCGGCCAGCGCCGCACTGTGCGACGCGCTGCTGGACGGTGACGACGTCAAAGGCGACTCCGTGCGGGAAGCCCTGGCGAGCGACGGGGATTTTCGCTTTCTCGCCTCGCTTGTCGCGGGGGCCTCGATCGTCTCGTTGCCGGTTCCCCCGGGGTCGGGCGAGCAGCTGATCAAGCTGACCTATAGCGAGCCGATCGCCGAATGGAAGGAAAGCTGGGACCGCCGGATACGCGCCGGCTTCGCCCCTCTGACGACGCTGGTCGAGCTGCTCTGCGTGGGAGGGCAGACGTTTCACCTCGAGGCCGACATGCCCGAGGGCCTGGGGGTCGCCAAGGGAGTGGTCGGCGTCAGCACTCCCGGTGGCGTCCAGTCGAAAGACGCGGAGGGCCGCGGCCGCGCGACGCACCTCTACCTGCCGCGGGTCGAGCAGGCGCGCCTGGGCGCGGCCATTCTCACCCTGGGCCTGCAGCGGGGGGGATTCATGGAGAACGCCCTGGTGGCGTGTGCGGCGGTGGCCGGGATCCTGCTGACGAGCCTCATCGCGGCCCCGGCGCTGGCGTCAGCCAACTCGACCGTGCCGACTCTGATGCTGTTCTTTCCAGGGCTCCTGGCCACGATTGCGCTCCAGCCGACCACCCATGCGCTCACCCGGCGCATGCTGGGCGGAGCTCGCAGGGCGGTCCTGCTCTGCGCGATCCTTGCCTACGCGGCGGCGATGTGGCTGGTGGTCGCGCCGAGAGATTCCACGGTCTCCAGCCGCCCGCTGGCCGGGCGCGCGGTTCCGGTGCGTGTCGGCGTCGCCAGGAAGGGCGCGCTCCCGACGCCTTCCCGGGACGCTGCCGTCCGCGCCGACGACCGACCCGCGCCTCACTGGCTGCGGATTGGCTGGGGGGTGCTGGCGGCATTTGCGGTCGCCGCGACGCTCAGCGTCGGCATCGCCTACAGACGAGCCTTGCCCTAGGCGTGCGGCCCCGGAGACCGGGGCGCCGGTACCGGCTCGCCTACTCGTCGGGAACGTCGGGAACGTGCTCTTCGTCCCCCGCGTCCCCGGGGGAGTCGACCTCTCCGGCCGCATCGCCCTCGGGCGGATCGATGCGGCCGACGGTCCAGACCGGATCCGGAATCGTCTCGCCGTTCCTCTCGCGTTGGAGCCGTAGATCCTTGACCAGGTCTTTGAGCTCCGATGGAGCGTGGCTCAGGTATGCGCTGTCGTACGGGATCATCGATGAGAAGGGTGGTGCGACACGGAGCTGAAGCATAGCCCCCCAGGCCGATCACCCCCTGACTTTCGAGCGATCGGGACTTTTTGCCCCCAGCGCCTAGCCCGCGCCGGCGGCCGGCGGCGCCGTCGGGTCGGAGCCCTCTTCGCCCGGGTTCTCGCGCGCGATGTAGTCCTCGGCCAGCAGCAGGTTGTCCTTCGATCGCTCGACGACGTTGAGCAGGTCGCTCATCAGCGCCACCTCCTCGACCTGCTCCTTGACGAACCACTGCATGAACTGCTCGGCCCGGTAGTCCTTGACCTCGCGCGCCAGCTCGAACAGGGCGAAGATCTCCTCGCCGACCCGCCTCTCCTGCTCCAGCGCCTTCCTCACCGGCGTGACGCCGTCCGAGTAGGCCGTCTCCTGCGCCTTGATGTCGGGGATGTGGACTTCCTCGCCGACGTCGAGCAGGTACTGGACCATCATCATCGCGTGCTCGCGCTCCTCCAGCGCCTGCCGGTAGAAGAAGTGAGCGAGCCGCGGCAGCGTTTCCGCGTCGTAGTAGACCGCCATCCCCACGTACTGCTGGGAGGCGGCGAACTCATTGGCGATCTGCTCGTTGAGCGCAGCGGGAAAGCTTTTCTCGGCCATTTCAGCTCCTTCTCGACGGCGGGGGCACCGCCAACGTAACCGAAACTCCAAATTCGGTTGGCCGAAGGGCGAGTTCGTCGAATCGCATGGGCTGGGGGAAGGGACGGAGGGGCACCCAGCCCCTTCCCTCCTTACTCCCAGCGAAATCCGGTCGGGGTCAGGCGCGGCAGCAGCGGGCTTGTGGGCAGGCCCTCCGGCGGGGGCGATTCGTTGTAGCCGCGCGGTGCGGTGTCGTTGGGGGTGTCGGGGTGGAAGAGGGAGGCCAGCACCTGGATCTGGCCGCGGCCGACGCCGAGCTCCCACTGGCCGCCACCGTAGGCGCCGATGCCGCGCTCGGCGCAGTGGTCGTAGGTCTCGCAGAGGTCGCGCAGGCCGCCGATCCGCGAGGGCTTGATGTTGACCATCCGCGGCGGCCAGGGCAGCGCTTCGATGTCGGCGATCGAGTGGATCGGCGCGTCCCAGGTGAGCCGGTCGCGCACCGGCTCGAGCAGCGGCCGGGTCTCGTCGGTGACGTCGGGGTCCTCCAGCCAGGCGTCGGGGAAGGCCTCGATCAGCTTGGCGTAGAGCTCGGGGTCGGTTTCGACGTCGACCACGGTGCCTTTGTAGAAGCCCTTCAGGTCGAGCGAGTCGACGGCGCCGGTCTCGACCAGCGCCGCGATCAGCTCGTCGGTCCAGTCGTTGGTCGGGTCGAGCTTGAAGCGCAGGTTGGGATAGGGATCGAGCTTGCGGCGCAGGGTCTCGATCGAGGAGGGCTCGTCGGGGCCGCCGGCGAGCCGCATCGAGCAGACGAACTCGACCGGACGGGGCTCGCGTCTCAGCGCGGTGGCGATGCCGAGGCCCGCTTGGCGCAGCGCCAGGTCGAGCGCCGCCGCCTCGAAGGCCCAGCGCCGGTAGCGGCGCGAGACGTCGCGTTGCGGCTCGGCGGGGAAGGTGTCGACCTCGCCGATGAAGTCGCAGAACTCGCCCAGGGTGGCGTGGCCGGTCAGGTCGAGCGTCGGGCCGGCGTCCTGCAGGGCGATGTGGTCGACGGCGTCGTAGGTGACGTCCTCGCCGAGGCCGTCCTCGCCGTTGCCCCGTATATGTATGACGGTTGAGAGGCGTTCGAAGCCGGGGGTCTGGTACTCGAGACCCTCGAGCTCGTAGCCCTCGATCTCCAGGGGTAGGTCGGCGAGCAGGTCGAAGGTTGGCATGGCGGGAGTCTATGCAGGTGGCTGCTTGGGCTGGACGGGTGGGGGAGGTCGGGGGTGCCCCGACTGCTTGCTGGGT
>DASSXC010000093.1:0-9288 GCA_035704205.1 Solirubrobacterales bacterium
GGACGCCGGCAAGAGGAGGAGCACGATGGCAAAGAAGGAGCGACGCTCACTCGGCGGCAAGGTCGTGGCGATCACCGGCGGCGCCCGGGGGATCGGCAAGGCGACGGCGACGGCGCTGGTCCGCAAGGGCTGCCGCGTCGCGATCGGCGACCTCGACCTGGGGTTGGCCGAGCAGACGGCGGCGGAGCTGGGCGGTGGCACGATCGCCGTCGCGCTCGACGTCACCGATCGCGACTCCTTCTCCGCCTTCCTCGACGAGGCCGAGCGCCAGCTCGGGCCGCTCGACGTGCTCGTCAACAACGCCGGGATCATGCCCGTGACGCCGTTCGCCGAGGAGTCGGCGGACTCGATCCGGCGCCAGCTCGACATCAACGTCTTCGGCGTGATCACCGGCATGCAGCTGGCGATCGAGCGGATGCGGCCGCGCAACTCGGGCCACATCGTCAACCTCGCCTCGCAGGCGGGCAAAGGCGGCTTCCCGGGTATCGCCACCTACTCCGGCACCAAGCACGCCGTGGTCGGGATCAGCGAGGCCGTGCGGGCCGAGCTGCGCGAGACCGAGATCGAGATCGCCTGCGTGATGCCGACCGTGGTCAAGACCGAGCTGACCTCCGGGGTGGGGCAGAAGATGATCAGGCCCGTGGAGGCATCGGACGTCGCCGACGAGATCGTCGATGCGCTCGAAGTGCCGCGTTTCGACGTCTGGGTGCCGCGCGCCAACGGCGGCCTCTTCAAGGTCGTCGCGCTGATGCCGCGCACCTGGCGTGAGGCGCTGGGCCGCTTCATGAAGGTCGACAAACTGATGACCGAAGTCGACCACGGCGCCCGCCGTGCCTACGAGGAGCGCGCCGCGCACAGCGAGCCCGGTCTCGAGGGTGACGCCGAGAAGGAGCCGGCTCAACAGAAGGCGGCTTAGTCCATCTTCTGTCAGATTGACATGCCCATAGGGTCATCAAGGCGACAGAAGTTCTGATGGGCGGGGTCTACGACGCTACCTGGGGGCGGGTCTTCTCCGCCATCTACGACCCACTGCTGAAGGGCACCGAGGAGGCGGGGCTGCGCGAGCGGCGGCGCGAAGTGCTCTCGGCGGCGTGGGGTCGCACGATCGACATCGGTGCCGGCACCGGTGCCAACCTCGGGCTCTTTCCAGACGCCGTGGAGGACCTGGTCATGGCCGAGCCCGATCCGCACATGATCAAGCGGCTGCGGCAGAAGCTCTCCGAGTCGGGCTCCGGGATTGAGCTGGTCGAAGCGGGCGCGGAAGGCCTGCCATTCGCGGACTCGAGCTTCGATACCGCGGTTTTCACGTTGGTGCTGTGCACGGTGCCCAATCCCCGTGCGGCCCTGGCCGAGGCCGCGAGAGTGCTGAAGCCCGGTGGCCAACTGCTCTTCGTAGAGCACGTGCGCGCGCAGGATCCCGGAGTCGCGCGCTGGCAGGACCGCCTGGAGACGCCCTGGCGCGTCTTCGCCGACGGCTGCCACTGCAACCGCGACACCGTGGCGAGCATCGACGCCTCGCCGCTCACCCTGGACTCAGTCGAGCTCGGCGAGCTGCCCAAGTCGCCCCCGATCACCCGGCCACTGGCCTGGGGCCGGGCAACGCGGTCAGCCTGAGCGAGGCCTCAAGCCCCTGTGCTCGCCGAAGAGCCGTCTCCAGCGGGCTCACCGCCGTGCACCACCGACTCGCCGAAGTCGGTGAGCCATGAACGGGTAGGCGATCAGCGAGCCCCCGAGGACCAGCAGCGACACAGCCACCCAAGCGACGCCGAGCTCATCGATGAAGTTGGCGTGGCCCGCGGCGCGATGCTCGGAGAGGAGCAAGGCGAAAATGACGCCGAAGAAGCCGGCGATGGCTGCGCCGATGGTAATTCCAAGCCATTCCTCGTACTCCTCGTCGCGCTGGACCCGCTGGACGAGCCAGACGGCCTCGACGACATAGGCCAGCAGCAACGTGGCACCGATTGAAGCGAGGCTGCGCAGCAGCTCGGGCGAAGCGAGCGGGATCGCGCTGAAGAAGAAATAGACGCCCAACGAAGCGGCCGCCACGGTGAACAGCGCGTTGGCGATTCCTTTCGAGATCGGTTCGAGCACGGGCTCATTTTATGCGGCGGAGAGGGCCACGGCTGTATCGCCCCTCGGAGTCCCGTAGATCCAACGCACGATAATGGTGGATTCGGGCTCCTTCCGTCCGTCGCTTTTGTAAGCGTCGCCCGCGTGAATCAGACCACCTGGCAAGGGCGGGGTTTCCAGGGATTTTTTGAGGCATCCGTCGTCCTTGCCAAGACTTCAGGAGGCGACTATGCGCGCGTCATTTCCCACGGAGTTCGACGCTGTAATCCTCGGCAAAAGTAGGGAGGCTGGGTCTTTCGATACGCCTGATGGCGAAGTCAAGTTCGGAGACGCCTATGAGCTGTCCTTCGACAGCAGTGACGGCCTTACCCAGACCGCCCGTGTCTCGCTCAAGCAACTAGACGAGGCGGCGGAATTCGACGTGCAGAAGGCGGGTCGTTTCACCGCGGTGCACGTCGTCGGCGATGTCCAGGTCAGCGACAAAGGCGGCTATCTCCGGCTTACCTCGGTGAGCCTCCATCCGTCGACCGACCCGACCACCGCCGCCAAAAAAGCCTGATCGGGTTGAGCATCCATCATGGGCGCTCGCCCCGGGCAAACCGGGTCGGTCTGTCGTGCGCTGCTGCTCGCAGTTTGCTGCTGCTGCTGTTTGGTGGCCACTGGCGGGCTGGCAGCTACGGCATCGGCTGATCCGTACGTCCCTATTGAAGCTCCGTCTGAGCCTGCGGCGCCGGAAGGCCAGCCGTCGTGTCCCGACCTCGAACTTGAAGGGTTCGAAGGGGAAGATGCGGCGGCTGGCGAACTGCGGCTGTTGCGCGGTGAGCTAGCGGAAGCGTGCTCTGCGCTCTCTGATCGTCTCGATCGCGTGCGGGAAAGGGCCTGGTGGGCTGTCGCTGAGGCAGTGGCGGCGGCAGCCCAGCGCCAGGTGACGAACGAACGGCTAACCGAATTGCGGGATGGCCAATGCAAAGAGCCGTGCGCCGTGGTGCTTGAATCCTCGGAACCGCTTCCGGTGGAAGATTCGGCCGGCGCCGAGTACAGCGATCACCTGGTCTCCGCGATCGACGCCTCGGGCGAATCTAGCAAGGCTGGCCTGTGGTTCCTCGGTGGCCTCTTGGCGATGGGATTCATCGCGGCGGCCGTGTTCAGCGTTTTCAAGTTCTGGGATTCTCGGGGAGTCGAGCCTTCGTGATTGGCCTCGGCGATCGTGTTCTCTACCACGGCCGAGCTCGGCGGGGAGGCCCCCGCCGCTGGCTTAGCTGTGAGGTCGTCAACGTTCTCGAGCGCAGCGGCCCCCGCACTCCTAGCATTGTCCTCGCGGTGCCGGGTCGCACCCGCCCTCTGGTGCTGCCTGAATCGGTGGTGTTGGCGTCGTCTGACTGCGCGGTTCAGCCTTCCCTTCTCGGCGGGTCTCGGTGAACGAGTTCGCTGCTGCGCTCACTCTCTGCTTCGCGCCGATCGCCTGGTGGCTCGCGGGCCTGGTCGTCCAAGGGGCGAAGCCCCGATCGGCGCGGTTGTTCTTCCATCGCCCGTTGCTAGGGCGGTGGTCTGCTTCATCCGTTAAGAGGCTGCGCACGCTTGCTGTGCATGGTCCGGATTCTGTGCTCTCTCGCACTTCTACCTCCATTACACGACCCACCTGCTTGCTGTTTGGGGCAGCTTGGCTGCCCTTCTCAGACGTTTCTTCTGGCCCCGATGTTCAAGCCTTCAAGGCTGGGGCCGAAGTGGCGACGTTCGTGCTGATCTCTGCGATCGGTGTCGTCGTCGTCGTTGGCCTCGTCCGCTGGGCGCTTAATCGGTGACTCAGCTTGAGGCTTCTTGCAAACAAGGGAAAGGAGGTGACACATGAAGGATTTCCTTTCGGCTCAGGGGCGGCGTCTCTCGCTGCTCTCGCTCGCCGTCTTCTGCTTCGTCATGGCGGCTCTGCCCGCTGCGGCATCAGCGGCAGTCGACGCGGACAAACTGACCGAACCGATCGAAGACGAAGTGACCGCAAACACCCCGAAAATCCTGCTGTTCATCGGCACGATTTTCGCGATCACGTTCATCATCGGCTGGCTCGTGAAGCGCGCCCGCACGGCGGGGAAGTAGGGCGTCGGGTTCTGCGGCTCGGCGTCTCAGTGGGGCTGGCCTTCGTGGGTCTGGTGGCGATCGCCGCTGTCGGACCTACGGGGGCCAGCGCCTACTGGTCTCCCGGCGCGGAATGTGGCTCGCTCGGCGCAGGATGCTATGAGTGGATCGGGAAAGAAGGGGCGACCGGCAGCAAAATCACGGCCACCGAGTTTGAAGTCCTCGCTCGCGACTACGCCGCGATGGCTGATGTGGTGGAGGGCACGGCGGTGCCGGGCGGCATCGACGCTGGAGCGGGTGCGACTCTCGCAGAGGACTTGGCGGCGGTGGACGGAACGTCCGCTGCAGGCGGGGAGGTCTTGGCGGGTGCGGAGGCGACTCTTGAGGGTGCGGGCGCGGTCAGCGCCTTCTCGGCGATCGGCACGGTCGCTCTTGCTGCTGGCGCCGGGGTGCTCGGTTACAAGATCGGTGGTGTCCTCGGCGAGATGATCGGTTTGCCGGGCTTCACTGCCGAAAGTGAAGTCTCGGCGGAACACTATTACGCCAAAGGCAACATGCAGGCGGTGTCACCTGGTCAGAACCTCTGTGCGATCTCTTCGTGTGAACCAGGTGGAGGCGCTGAATGGGTGGCGACCGGCAAAAAAACTCTGCCGCGTGCTGGCTTTCTCCAGCAGGTCAAGGAAAAATGCTGCTCGGCGACTTACTCGCCGGAAACGGGTGGCGGGGTGGTCGTCACCGGCCTGGTGGCTGGTGCCACCTTCATTGCCACTCGCGAACGGACGATCAAAACTGGCCCCTACACCGGTCAGAAAGCTTATACGGGTGTCTACTTCTCGCCGGTCCAGTTGAACGGTGTCACGATCCCCGCCAACATTTCGGGCAGTACGTCCGGCAAAGAAGTCGCCGCGCCGTCTACTCACAAGACCACGGCCGAAAAGATGGCCTCTGCGAAAGGCATCCTCCAAGATCCTCAGTTCGACGGCTTCAACGAATGGGCGCCCCACCACGGTGCCAAATCGGGACTAGCCCCGGCGCTGAGCGATCCGACCGGCGCTGTGGTGTCAATCCCGAACTGTGACGGTCTCGGGTACTCGGCCTGCGAGACGAAAATCGAGGAACGCCACCTGGTGCCGCAGCGGGGCGATCTCAATTGGTCCGAAGTCCAGACGACTGTGCCCGATGAAGTGGTCGAGCTGCAACCGCAGAAGGCCACGGAAGTCGAAAAAGGTACGACCGTGGTGGTGACGACCAATCCTCCCGAAGAAAAAATGCCGCTGATCGTGCCCCGCCCTGGAGACCACGAAACCTATGCCGAATACATCGCGAAACTGAATCCGTCGCTCAAACCGTACAGGGTCAATGTCGGTGAACTGGATGCTGATCCCGATCGTGGCCCAAACGGTGTGCTTTCGGTCGAGCCGTCGCCGGACACCAGGCTCAACCCTGCCACTGATCACTATGTCCAGGTCAGAACGAATCCGGCGAGCCTTCCGGGGGCGCCTGGTCCCTGGTCCCCACCCACTATTCCCGCTCTTGATCTCTCGCCGCTCACCGAAACTGGTCTGGGTTGTGGCGTGTTTCCGTTTGGTCTGCCCTGCTGGATCGGTGAAGCGATCGGGATGGCGGTGGCACCTGCGGAATGCTTGAAGTTCGAAGGGACTGTGGCGGGCGAAGATTTGGTGTTCGACGGCTGTGTCGCTGAACCGATCATGCCCGCGATCCGAGCGGTGTTGCTTTTCCTCTCCGTGATCGGCATCGTTGTCTATTTCGGCGCGCTCGGGCTGGGTCGAGGTGATCCGGAGTGATCACTGTTCTGACGGACATACTGCATGGAATCCTGAGCATTCCTTACCTGGTGATCGCGCTCCTGGTCGAAGCGATCAACGGCTGGATAATGATCATTGCCCTGTTGATCAAAGGGCTGGTGGCGCTCTTGCCCGGATTCCCCGCTTTGCCGGAAGTTCCTGGTGGTGTGTTCGGTGTGGTCAACTGGTTCTTCCCCGTCAGTGCGGTGCTGGCCGTCTTTGTGGCGGTGCTCGGCGTGTGGCTCATCTATATGGGGATCAAGATCGCCCTCAACTGGGTGAAGGTCTATGTCTGAGAGAGGGGTGAGGTGTTGCGAGGTCTCGGGTTGAAGTTCGTCGTGTTCTTTTTGGTGGTCGGTGTTCTCGGTCGCGTCTTGGTCGGAATGATCGGAGGAGGTTCTGACTTCGAGGACCGTGCGACGGTCACGCGGGCGATTGACGGTGACACTGTGGCGGTGTCGATCGACGGCATCGGCGAGGACGTGCGCCTGGTGGGCGTTGACACTCCAGAGTCGGTGCGTCCGGGTGTTCCGGTCGAGTGCGGGGCCGAGCAAGCTTCGGCCTCTCTGCACGGTCTCCTTCCTGCGGGCACGATCGTGCGCCTGAAGGGCGACAGCCACGCAGACGAAAGGGATCGCTACGGACGCTTGCTGGCCCACGTCTATGTTCGAGAGGGACCGTCTTGGCGAGAGGTCGAGCTTGAGCAGCTTCGTCGTGGTTGGGCGACGGTCTATCGCTTCGATGGTCAGTCGATCGACGGTGGCGATCGCTACGACCAGGCGCAGCTTGCTGCTCGGGAGAATGACCGTGGTGTCTGGGGTCTTTGCTCGGGGGATTTCCACCGATGATCCGCCTGGTCACTGGCCCGCTTGGGACGGGCAAGAGCTATTACGGCGTTCGCAAGGCGGTGGAAGCGATCGAGACGGGTCGAATGGTCGTGACGAACTTCGCGATGGAACCCGACTGGATCGAAAGGGTGGTCATGCATCATCGAATCCTCGGCCAGCACCGATCGGGTCTCCGCGATCGTGTGGAGCGCTTCGAGGGTCGATACAAGCGTGTTCACACCCTTGACGAGTTGATGCAGGTTCGGGTCCGCCCGGTGGCGCCGTTCGCCACTGCCAATCGGACCGGCAAGATGGTGGTCAAGGAAGGCTCCTGTGTCGTCCTGCTCGACGAGGCCCATCGTTGGATGAACGCGCGGAGCTGGTCGCAGAAGGGCCGCGAGGGAATTCTTGAGTGGTTCGCGCTGGCCAGGAAGCGCGGGTTCGAGGTCTACTTGATCGCGCAGCGGGCAGAGAACTTGGACGTGCAAGTTCGAGAACTCTTCGAGGATCGGATTGGTCTAGCGAACTTGCGGCGGTCGGCCCGGCTGCTCGGTTTGCCGGTGATCCCCTTCAACTTCTTCATCGCGTCGTGGCGCAATCACGCGGGCGGCGATGAGGTCGTCAAGTGGGAGCGCTACAGGCTGCGGTGGATCAAGAGCCTGTACGACACGATGGACACGGCGAGTTTCGGAGAGGGAGATACGTTCTCTGAGGGGCAGCACCTCTGGCTTCCACTCGGAAGCGAGACGGAGCCAGACACAGACGGACTGCCGGACGGCGGCGGCGCGCGCAGCGCGATGCCGCCCGCCAGCCCGCCTGCGTTGGCCCCGCCCGCGTCGGGTGGTGCGGAGGTTGTCGCCGGTGTCGATCCTTCCTTGAAGCGGTGACAGGTGTGCCGATCATCACAAGCTCTCCCGGCAGGGGCGCCACGGTCCTCTAACAGCCGATCTGGTCTCAAATTTGAGACACCTAGGCAGGGGACCTGCAGGTGATTTCTGAAGCTGGCGTGGATACGTGGTCGATCTGCTGGTACCTGCGCGAGGGGAGCAGCGCTATGCGGGCAATGGAGACGTTGGCAACGGAGCCGGGGCCGCGCAGCCGACTTCTTCCTGAGAAGGTCGAGGGGCATCGTGTCGGTTGGTTCCCTGGTTCATGTCTGCTCTTCGCTGAGGGTCACCCTGCCGAAGACGGTCTTTGTCCGCCAGAGGCTCTGCCTTCGGCCCAAGCGAGGGTTTCTGATGCGCTTCACGATCTTGGCATCTTGCCCCCGAGCTATAAGCTTGCGCCGCTCCGGAAGCTCGTCAAGGGCGAGAACGGCAGTGAGCTCGCCACCTTGCCGGTTCTGGGCGGCACCGGCTTTGGCGGCATCCGGCGCCTCGATTCGACGGTCAACATCCAGTTCGATCGTCCGGCCGAAGGATTGGCCGCTCTTGCCGGCGTTGCCGCCGTGCCGGTGCCGCGATCGAAAACGCAGATCATCCGTGAGGTCGGCGGTCGGCGTGTTGAGACCGTCTACTTCCGCGGGACCTCCGGCAAGCGAGTGCTCGGCCGTTGGTATGACAAGGGTTTGGAGTCCGGTCAGGCGCCCCGGGGCCTGCTGGTTCGACCGGAGGATCAGCGCCGGTATCCGAAGGCGCAGAGGCTCGACGTTGAAGCTGTGGCGGAAAGTACCCATGTTCGGGATTCATTCGTGAGAAGATTTGAGCCGCTCTGGCGAGCGTCGAAAGGAGTCAAGGTGGCAGGAGCAATCGAGTTGGCTGAACGAATCCGCGAGCTGGTGGAGGAGGGCGCGATGTCGCCGAGTGAAGCGAAGTCGGCGGCGGGCTACCTGCTGCTGGAGACGGCGGAGGCTAATTGCCAGTCGCGGGCGACGCGCTACCGTGATCGTCGCCGCTGTGCCGATCACGGCCTGGTACTGGCCGATGGTGTGCTCGATGAGGTCGAGGTCGATCTTGGCGAAGTTATTGAGCGCGCGCTCGACTCCGAGTGCTGGGGCGCTCAAGGCTGATGCGAGAGGTCGCAGAGGTTTGTGGTCGGTGCGGTGGTCGGCGGTATCTTCAGGTGGATCCATGGTCCGGACGCCCAGGTTTGACGGGCTTTGTTGTCTGCGCTCGTTGCCGCGCGACTGACTCTTGGAAGGTGATCGCCTTTTTCCTGGTCCTCGTCGGCTGCGTTGTTTTTGGCGTTTTTCAAGCTGCTTCTCTCGGCTGAGTCGTTTGTCCTTCGAAGTCGTCGCGGTTCGCTGGTCTTGTTGGGCCTGCGCGGCGACGGCCATCACGGCGCCGGATCGTCTGCCTGACGGTTGGTTCGAGTGGCCAGCGCCACCTTGGCGGGCTCATCACGAGCCGCGCCATGCTTGCCCGGACCACGCTGCCGATGCTCTCGATCTTCATCGTCGCCAGTGGGCTGCACAGCGGGGTCGCACGCATGCTGTCTCGGTCGAGGAGTACGAGGCTGCAAAGGTCGCGTTGCGCCACGCCACCTTCTTGTTAGACCGTCTCAAGTTCAGCGGCGGG
>DASSXC010000094.1:0-4348 GCA_035704205.1 Solirubrobacterales bacterium
GTCGAAGCCGGCCTCGCGGATCCTGCGGACCAGCTGCACCGCGGTGGGCGTATCCGCGCCGGGGCCGCAGAGGACGATCGCGGTCGGGTCGAGGGCGCCGAGGGCGCGCTCCATCCGCTCCTCGCCGAGCTCGTCGGAGAGCATCAGGACGCGGAAGCCGGCGCGGCGCAGGGCGAGGTCCAGCGCCTGGGCGTGGACGGCCTCGGCGTCGGAGCCACGGCTCGAGTCGAGCAGCAGGATCCCCGCCGGGCGTGACGCGGTCGAGGCGAGGCGGCGCGCGCCGTGCAGCCAGCCCGTCGCCCAGCGGGCGGCGAACTCGAGCTCGGCCTCGCGCTCGGCGTCGACGGCAAGATGGTCGATCGCCGGCAGGAGCATCTCCTCCACGGTCCGCTCCAGCGGCCGGATCGCCAGGCTCTGCTCGATCGCCCGGTCGGCGGCGTCCTCGTCGAAGCTCTCGAAGGCGACCAGCAGGTTGCCGCCGCTGGCCGGCGCTTCCTGGCGCTGGCGGGAAAGCTCGATCGCCGAGGAGATGTTGCCGGTCTCGGCGAGCGCGTCGCGCAGCGTCTGCAGCTCGACCAGCTCGTAGTTGCGGTGGTTGCCGGGGGTGCGCTTCGGTACGGGGTAGCCGTAGCGGCGCTCCCAGCTGCGCAGCGTGTTGGGGCTGACCCCCAGCACTTCGGCAGCGGCATTGGTGCGGATTCCCGACATGCGCAGCATTCTGCCAGCGCTTTTCGAGGTTTACACCAGTTATGGACAGATTTCGAGAATCTGTCAGCGATCTTGCAAAGGGCGAATGCCCTGCCAAAGCCGGTCCGCGGGAAGGGCAAAGATCCTGTCGTCCGCAGCATAGGAACGATTCCCCGTGTGCAGCACAGCGCCGCCGAGGAAGGCGTCGCCGAGAGCGTCCCGGATCACACGAAGTCCGGCAAGGTCGTTTCCGACGATGCGGGAGCCGGCTTTCACCTCGAACGCGACTACCGATCCATCATCGCGTTCGACGACCAGATCGACCTCTGTTCCATCGCGAGTACGCCAGTGACCGACTGCGGCGATGCCGTTCATCCATGACACCTGCTTGCGCACCTCACCGACGACGAAGGTCTCCAGAAGGTGCCCAAATTGTTGAAGCGCAGTCGGGTTCGGCCGATCCAATTTCGCTGCAGTGAGCCGAAGCAGGCGAGCGGCGAGTCCGGAGTCGATGACGTGCAGCTTCGGCAGGGCGGCGCTGCGAGCCCTCAATGTTTTTCCCCAGGCAGGGAGTCGGTACACCAGGAACAGCGCTTCGAGGAGCTTGGTGTAGTTGTCAGCGGTGCGCTTTTTCAATCCCGAGGCCTCTCCGGCCGCAGCGATGTTCAGAACCTGACCGGTCTGAGCGGCAAGGCGTGCAAGGAGTTTCGGCAGGGCGGCTTTCTGCTGGATACGAGCCAGCTCAGTCGCGTCACGCTCGAGACAGAGCCGCACATAGTCGTCGAACCAGCGAGCGCGAGCCGCCTCGGTCGCGCGGCGCAATACCGCGGGAAACCCGCCTGTAACCACCCTCTCGACGTAGTCCGCCCTCGAGGTGCTCGAGGGCTCCGGGGTGACAGCAGCACCAGGATCGACAAAGAAAGTCTCGACAAAGTCCTCCTCCGTCCCCGCGATCTCTCCCTGAGAGAGTGGATAGACGGCCATCAAGTGAAGCCGACCAGTTAGCGACTGTGCCGCCATGGGCAATGCGTCGTGCCGGGTCGAACCGGTAATCGCAAACTGCCCGGGCGCACCATTGCGGTTCAACTCGGCCTTGATCGCATCAAGCACCACGGGCACGTGCTGGTACTCGTCGACGCATACGGGCCTCGGGCCTTCAACGAACGTCCCCGGGTCGGCAGCAACCGCACTCCGCGTGGCGAGATCGTCCAGGTCGATTACATCTACGCCATAGCCGGCGGCCAAAGCTCTCAGCAATGTGGTCTTTCCAACGGCCCGTGGCCCCTGCAAAGCAATGACGGGCTCATCGAGCAGGCGCTCCCGAGCAACATGCTCGACCCGCCTGGAAAGCAACTGCCTAAGTGGCTTTACCTTCGCTTCCTGCACAATTGGAGGGTATCATCTTGCACAATTGGAGGGGCTGAACTTGCACAATTGGAGAGCTTCGACCCGCCGAGTTGGAGGGATGTGTGCGAATTCCGTCAGCTGCTGACGGAATTCGCGTCAGCCGCGAGCGCGCCGACGCCGACCGGCTGGCCAACGGAACGGGCACGCCACATCGCCTCGTCGGCTTTGTGGAGGAGCAGGTCGGCGGCGTTGCCGTGATCGGGACAGGCGACGACGCCGGCGGTGATCCCGATCCGCAGGCCGCCGGCCCGCTCGAGGTCGTCGAGCTGGCGCAAAAGGCGCTCGGCCATCTGCACCCCGCCGATCGTGTCCTGACCAGGGGCCAGCACGCAGAGCGCGTCCTCCTCGAGGCGAAAGGTCTCGTCGACGAGGCGGATGCTGTCACCGAGCGCCGCGCCGACGACCGCAAGCGCGGTCTGCTTCCCCCCACCATCGTCACCCGACCGTGCCCCCGGTCCCTCGACGTCGAAGACGACCAACGCGAACGGCTGCTCATAGCGGCGCTGCAGCTCGAGCAGCTGGTCGAGCCGGCGGCGCATCTGCCCGGGGCGGTAGAGACTCGGGTGCTCGTCGGTGGCCACCGCGGGGGTGCCGTTGCCCTCCCAGAGCGTGCCGACCGCCGTTGCCGTGACCGAGCCGAACTCCTCGGCGAGCTTCTGCGCCGCGGCGGCGAACAGGGCGGCATTGCCGCCCTCCATCTCCTCGTGCAGCTTGCCCAGCAGCGACGCCTGCAGCGTCGACACTTCACGCGCCAACTTCCCCGGACTGGAGGCATCCCCTGATGCGGTCGGTGTGGGAGTCTCGGTCGCCACTCCGTGACCTTGGCGATTCGGCCGGACGACAGAGCGTCAAAAACTCGCAATTTGCGACTTGATACCTGTCTAGGCGAAATGTCTAATCGAGGGTGCGCCGGCCGGCGAAGGCGTTGCCGAGGGTGACCTCGTCGGCGTGCTCCAGGTCGGCGCCGATCGGCAGGCCGCTGGCCAGGCGGGTGACGGTGACCTGGCCGCGCAGCTGGTCGGCGATGTGGAGAGCGGTGGCCTCGCCGGTGGTGGTCGGGTTGGTGGCGAGGACGACCTCGTGCACGCCACCGTCGGCGACGCGGCGCAGCAGCTCGGCGATCTTCAGGTCGCTGGCGTCGATGCCGTCGATCGGCGAGAGCGCACCACCAAGCACGTGGTAGAGCCCGCGGTACTCGTGGGTGCGCTCGATCGGGATCACGTCGGCGGGCTCCTCGACCACGCAGATCGTCTCCTGGTCGCGGCCAGAATCCGAGCAGATCCGGCAGAGCGGCCCCTCGGAGAGGTTGAAGCAGCGCTCGCAGAGGCCGACCTTCTCCTTCACCTCGCGAATCGCCGCGGAAAGTGCCGCCGCCTCCTCCTCCGGAGCGCGAAGGATGTGGAAGGCGAGGCGTTGCGCGGTGCGCTGGCCGATCCCCGGCAGCCGCGAGAGCTCGGCGACCAGGCGGGAGAGCGGTGCCGGGCCCTCGCCGCTCACATTCCTGGGAGGCCCATGCCCCCCATGCCGCCGGTGATCCCGCGCATCTTCGAGCCGGCCAGATCCTGGGCGGCGCGCAGCGCCTCGTTGACCGCGGCCTGGACCATGTCGGCGAGGATCTCGGCCTCCTCGGGATCGATCGCCTCGGGGTCGATGGTGATCTCGCGCAGGGTCATGTCGCCGGCCATCTTCACCTTGACCATGCCGCCACCGGCGCTCGCCTCGACCACCTCGTCCTTGAGCGCCTCCTGTGCCTCCAGCATCTGCTGCTGCATCTGCTGCGCCTGTTTCATCAGCGCGTTCACGTCAAAGCCCCCGGGGCCGCCCCGTGCCATCAGCCAACCTCCTCAGCGTCGAATTCGCTCTTGATCTTCTCCACCAGCGCCTCGTGGTCGACGCCGCTGTCCTCCGTTTCAGCCTCGGAGGGGAAGTCCTCTCCGTCGAGCACCGTGTAGGCCGGTCGCAGCTTCTCTTCCAGCACGGTCTCCAGCGCGGCCGCCATCTGCTCCCGCTTGTCGGGGGCCTCGGCCTTGCGCTTGTTGAAGGTGTGGTCGGCTGGGAAGCCGATCGTCAGGGTGCGCTCCTCTGGGTCAAGCGCAACCGGCCTAGCTCCCTCAAACGTCGCCGCCAGCGCTGGAGCCGTCTGCAGCAGCTGATCGAGAACCGCTGGCCAGACCCGGGTTATCTGGTCGATGTCTAGCTGGCCCGCGGGTCCTGGCGATGAGGAGGGGGTGTCCGGGGCTGCGCTGGGTTTTTC
>DASSXC010000095.1:0-2810 GCA_035704205.1 Solirubrobacterales bacterium
AGCGCCGATGCCCGCCTGACCGAGCACGACGGCCGCACCGCCCTGCACGTCGCCTGGCTCAACCGTCCAAGAAAGGGCGTGTCCGAGTTTTTACATCCATATGGACGCAAAACCTCGGACACGCCCCAACCGGGACGTTAGGGCGCCCTAATTCCGATGGTGTTAGTGTGGATTTATTAGGGTGCCCTAATTCTTGAGCGCCCGCGAGAAACGGCGCACCGGGTGCGCGAGGACAAGGAGGCACCTCCCAGATGAGTTCCCACCGATCGAGCAAGGGCCGCGCGAGCGGGACCCTGATTGCGCTGGCAGCGCTGGCGCTGGCCATCCCGATGACCACCGGCTCGGCGCTCGCCGCACCGGCAAGCGGCGAGGTGTCGCTGTCGCTGAAGACGAGCACGGCCAAGCGGATCACCGGCAAAGCGGGCAAAGGCGCCGGCGCGGTCAACGTCGCGCTGCCCATCGTCGATCTGGAGATGCCGGCGGCGGCGACCGTCCGCACCAGCGAGACGGTGAAGCTCTCCAGCAATGGGCACAGCGCGCGACTGAGGAGCCTGATCCTGCAGATCGCCGGCAAGCACACCGCGATCAGCGCCAAGCTGGGCAAACGCCGCTTAATCGTCTTCCGCGCCGAGGGAGCGCCGCAGATCGACGGGACCTCGCTCGCGCTTAGGAAGGCTGAGCTAACGCTCACCGACAAAGGGGCGGATGCTCTGCGCTCGCGACTCGGACTCGACAGCCTCTCGTCGGGCCGCCTCGGCACCCTCGCGGTTGACGCTCATCTCAACGTCTCGCCTCCACCCCAGACCGCAACCGGCTCGGACGTCAAACAGTCCGGACAGCCGGGCGACAAACAGCCCGTCGATCCCTACGCGCAGCAGTGCGCGCTGAAAGTGAAAAGCAAAGCCAGCGGCTCGGCCGCGGGCCCGGCACCTGCTCCCGTCCTGAGCAGTCCGACCACCCTCAACGGTGGCAAGGTCGAGTGGGGCTTCAGTGGTGACCTGCGCTTCTACGTGGTCGAGATCTCCGGTGGCTCGCTGGTGCCGATCGCGCCGGCCGAAGTCCTCAACCCGCCCCTGCCCGCCCCGCAGATCGGCCCCTTCCGCTTCCCGGCCGGGTCCGGCGAGCTGGCGATCAACGATCCGAGTGACGACAGCGACGACCAGGCGGTCGTCAACGGGCAGGGCGAGGTCGTCCTCTGCAACTCGCCGCACGGGTTCCGCGTCACCCTCTCGCACCCGACGGTGACGATCGACGGCGCCAATTCGCGCCTCACGGTCGACGTCGACACCAACATGAGTGGGGCCTGGACCCCAACCCAGCGCGTCGACCTGGCGACGCTGGACCTCGACGGCGTCAATCCCTTCTACAACGAAAACGCCAAATCGGTGACCTGGGCGGACCTACCGGTCAGCCTCACCGCCGCCGGCGAGCAGGCGCTGCAGCTCTGCGACCCGCACGTTCCCGGCCCCTGCGATTACGAGGAGGGTGACCCGCTCGATCCGCTGACCGTGACGACGAGCACGGCGAGTGACGTAGCGTGGCCGTTCAACGCCGCCTGCACGCTTGGCTCACCGGCGACCGCGTCGGCATGGCCGGCTGTTCCAGCGGCACCGCTGGCGTTGCCGACCCTGGGCTCGCCGAGCGCGGTCTCTTCGGGTGCAATCAAATGGGGCGTGCGGAACAGCCTGCGCAACACCGTGCAGAGCGTCGGGGCTTTCAACCTCTCCGGCGGCGCGACCCGCAGCGATGCGGTCGACATGAGCGGTGCGGGCAAGTTCTTCACCTGGCCGACGACCGGCGGTGAATACGAAGCAGGCAGCCCGGCGAGGCTCGTGCTGCACGGGACCGGCACGGTCGGCCTCTGCAACACGACGCACGGTTTCGGCACGGTGCTCTCCAACCCAACGCTGGTGATCGACGGTGCCAACTCGCGCCTGACCATGGACGTTGCCACCCGCATCGGCGTGTCCTGGACCAGCGGCCGGGTCGATATCGCCAGCCTCGCCACCGCCGGCATGGAAGTCAGCACCACCCCGGGACCGGGGGCAGGCGAGGAGACGGTCGCCTGGACCTTCCCGGACCTCGGCGCCGACAACGCCCCCGGCGGTGGTGACGACGATTCCGACTCGGCCAACAGCGCGGTCAAGCTGACCGCGGCCGGCGGCAGCGCCCTGGCCCTGATCGGGATCAAAAACGCCGGCACGGCGCTCAACAAGCTGACGGTCTCGATCGTCCACCCGACGAGCTAGGCCGATGCGCCGCGCGACGCCATCCCTGCTCGGCGTGTTGGCGCTGTTGCTGGTCTCAGCCGTATCCGCTAGTGCGGGCGCGGCTGAGCCGACCGGCAACGCCACGCTGGTCATCTCGGCCGCGAAGGCGCGGCTGCTGGCCGAGCGAGAGATCGGCGTCGAGGGCATCCGCGGCGCTGAGAGCGAGGGGAGAGAGACCCGGCTGCAGGTCGGCGGCGGGACGATCGGCGCCGCGAGCGCGACTCTCGCCACCGAGGGCGGCCTCCGATTCGCCGTCGGCGATGGAAAGGCCCGCCGCGTCGCCAGGCTGACCGGCTTCGTGGTCGAGCTCGGCCCCGACGCCAGGCTCAGCGCCAGGCTGAACGGGGGCAAGCGCCGCACGGTGTTCGAGCTCGTGTCGCGACCGGGCGGCTTTGTCAGCGACGCGGCGAAGGGGATCGCGCAGCTCCACGGCGCCCGCCTGATCTGGCGACGCAGCGTGGCGAGGGCGCTCAGCCGGCGCCTCGGCGCCAACGTTCCCCGCGGGCCGCTGGGGCGGATCCGAGTCAGCGCCGCGACGAT
>DASSXC010000096.1:0-3855 GCA_035704205.1 Solirubrobacterales bacterium
CGATGGGGCGACCAGCGTGCCGGCCAGCCCGCGGTCGAGGCCCAGCTTCGCGCAGCGAATGGCATCGGTGATGACCCCGGCGGAGTTCGGCGAGTCCCAGACCTCCAGCTTCAGCTCCATGTTCAACGGCACGCCTCCGAACGACTCGCCTTCGATCCGGATGTGCGCCCACTTGCGGTCGGTCAGCCAGGGGACGTAGTCGGAGGGCCCGACGTGGACGTCCTTGTCGGGCAGCTCGTGACCCATGATCGAGGTGACCGCGTTGGTCTTCGAGATCTTCTTCGAGTCGAGCCGCTCGCGCTCGAGCATGTTGTAGAAGTCCATGTTGCCGCCGACGTTGAGCTGCGAGGTGCGCTCGACGCGCACGCCGCGGTCGTGGAAGAGGCGGGCGAGCTGGCGGTGGACGATCGTCGCCCCGACCTGCGACTTGATGTCGTCGCCGATGATCGGCAGCCCGGCCTCCCGGAAGCGCTTGTCCCAGTAGTCCTCGCGGGCGATGAAGACCGGCAGGCAGTTGACGAAGCCGACTCCGGCGGCGAGCGCCTGCTCGACGTACCACTTGGTCGCCTCCTCGGAGCCGACCGGCAGATAGCAGACCAGCACGTCGGCCTTGCTCTCTTTGAGGATTCCGACGACGTCCGCCGTTTCCCCCGGCGCTTTGGTGATCTTCTCTTTGAGGTACTTGCCGAGGCCGTCGTGGGTCATGCCGCGCTCGACCCTGACGCCGAGCTGGGGCACCTCGGCGAACCTGATCGTGTCGTTCTGGCCCGACCAGATCGCCTCGGAGAGGTCCTTGCCGACCTTCTCGGAGTCGATGTCGAAGGCGGCGACGAACTCGACGTCGCGGACGTGGTAGCCGCCGAGATCGACGTGCATCAGTCCGGGGACTTCGTCGCCCGGGTCGGCGTCCTTGTAGTACTGGACTCCCTGGATGAAGGAGTTGGCGCAGTTGCCGACGCCGACAATCGCGACGCGGACCTTCTCGTCCGTGCGGGCGGCTCCGTTGCCGCTTGCTCCGTTGGTCTCACTCATAGAAGCTCTGGATTCCTTCCTTCTGGCTGACTGGCAATGCAAACCTGCGGCGCCGACTGGTTACAGCTCGGGCGGCCCGGCGGTCTCGCTTGAAAGCTGGTTTCTGACGTGCCATACGCGCTGGATCGTCGTGACGATGGTCAACGCCGCGATCAGGTAGACCGCCGGCGCGAGGAGTTCGAAATCACCGATCCCGGCGCCCTTGGCGAAGACCAAGCCGACGGAGAGTATGACTACCCGCACCGGCCGCGTCGCCAACCCGACCTTGCACTCGACCCCCAGCGCCTCGGCGCGGGCGCGCGTATAGGAGACCATCAGCGAGCCGAGCACGGCGACGACGCACATCGCCGCGGCGAAATCGTCGCCCGTGGCGGCGAAGTAGCCGGCGACCGCGGCGAGCACGATCCCCTCCTCGATCCGGTCCAGGGTCGAGTCGAGGAAGGCGCCGAAGAGGGTGCCCTTGCCCGACATCCGCGAGTAGCGCCCGTCGAGCGTGTCCATCACCGAGCCGGCGACGAAGGCGACCCCGGCGAGGAAGAAGAGGCGCTGGGTCACAAGGCCGGCGGCGATCAGATTGCCGACGAGGCCGGCGATCGAGATCGCGTTGGGAGTCAGGCGGGACTCGATCAGGCGGTCGCGCGCGTAAGCGCGAAGCTCCTGGCCGTTGCGTGGTTGGCGCCCGTTGCGGCGGGACTGGGGCGCCCGGGGCGGGGCCGACGAATCCATTGGGGTTGAGGCTAGACGATCGGGCGGGGGACGGGACCATCCCGGCAGGGGTTCCACTTAACTTTTTCGAGCTGCGCTTTGCGGCTGGCGCCCGATGGTTTACCCGCGAAAAAGCACAAGACGTTCCACCCCTACCGGGATGGTCCCTTACGCCTCCGCTGGTCCCTACGCCTCAGCCTCTCGAGGTGCGCGGCTGCGCCAAGACCAGGCGTGCGGGCGAGCTCGGGCGAGCAGGCGGCTGGCTACCAGAGCTGAGGTTGCGGCTACCCCCCAGCCGAGGACGACGTCGATCCAGTAGTGGTTGCCGGTGACGATCACGACCCAGGCGACGATCAACGGCCAGCAGGCCCAGAAGACCTTGACCGGGCGGTGCTTGGCGAGGCGGAAGGCGCTGAGGCCGACCATCGCGGCGAAGGCGCAGTGCATGCTCGGCACCGCCGCGTAGGGGTTGATGAAGGCTTTGGCCAGGCCCGAGTCGTGGTTGACGCTGGAGAAGTCGTTGATCGTGTCGATGAAGCCGTATTGGGGGTAGAGGCGCGGCGGCGCGGCGGCGTAGAACGTGTAGCCGACCAGGGCCAGGCCCATCGAGACCATGAACATGTTGCGGACGAAGTAGTAGGCGCTGTTGTGGAAGAAGTAGACCCAGAAGAAGAAGGCGAGGACGACCGCGAACTGGCTGTTCATGTAGATCTGGTTGGCGACGTCGATCAGCCACTGCGCCTGGGTGAAGAACGACTGCAGGCTGGGCTCGAAGAGGGTGTGGGTCGAGCGCTCGACGTCGATGACCTGCTGGCCGTTGGCGAAGGCCACGGCGCGCTGGCCGTCCGCCATGCCGCGCACCGTCTCGTAGGCGAGGTCGACGAGGACGAGCAGGCCGATCTGCCTGCCCAGGTCGCCCCAGCCCTGGGGCAGCTTGGCGGTCAGTGCCGCGAAGGCGCGAGACATTCAGCAAATTGTAATCGGGGCGTTAACGGGCGCGGTGGCGGGCGGGTCCTCCCTGGGCGCGACCCTATCGGGGGTGCGGGGGGTGTCCGGCCGGGCGCTGGGTTTTTCGTCTCTGACGCTGCGGCCGTCCGAGGGAGTGGTTGGGACGAAAAACGGACGCCGCCCCCGTCCGGACACCCCCCGGACCCCCTTTGCGTGGCGAATCCACCCGGACGCCACCTGCCCAAGGGGCTTCGTCAGCTGACGAAGCTGAGGATGCGGTCGATTACCCGCTGGTCATCAATCCAGGGCCAGTGGCCGGCACCGTCGATGGCTTCGAGCTCTGCGTTGGGAAGTACAGCCGCGTAGCTGTGTCCGAACCTGGTCGGCAAGTAGGGGTCTCGGTCACCCCATAGGACCAAGGCGGGGCAGGTGAGCTTGGTCTGGTCCACGCCGGCGGCGGCCAGGCGGTCGGGGTTGGCGTGTCGGTAGAGGGCGAGGATCGCGGCCTGGGTTCCCTTGTCCCAATGGCGCCAGACCATGTCGACCAGCTCGGGTGGCATCGAGCTGCGATCGCCCTTCGCCTGGCGCATCGTCAGCGCCATCGAGGCTCTGGTGGTCGTCGCGTTGGCGAGCTCGCCGAGTGGGCGGCGGCGCCAGACCCGGGCCACCCAGTGCCAGCGGTAGCCCGGCAACAACGGCACGACGTTGACGATCACGAGCTTCTCGACCTGCTCGGGTCGGCGCTGCGCGCCGATCAGGGCGAGACTGCCCCAGTCATGGACGACCAGCTTGCGCTGCCCGATTCCCAGCTCGTCCAGGCAGCGCTCCAGGAAGGCGGAGAGCCCGTACATCGAGTAGTCGAACCGCCCCGGATCCGGTCGATCCGACCGTCCCCACCCCGGCATGTCAATAGCGATCGACGGGCCGCCCCTCTCCATGAACGGCACCCAATCCTCGCCGTGCGTCGGGTTGCCGTGACAGTAGACAGTCGGCGTCCCATCCCCCGGCACCCGCCGGTAGAAGACCCGCACGCCATCCAAAATCAGCTCCCGCTCTTCGACCGCACCCGGCATGGCCAAACCATATTTGCCGAGCCCTCGCCACGCGGAGGGGGTGCGGGGGGTGTCCGGACGAGCGCGGCGTCCGTTTTTCGCCCCAGGACCGTTCTCG
>DASSXC010000097.1:0-11418 GCA_035704205.1 Solirubrobacterales bacterium
GCGATCAGCGCGGTGCCCACGTCAGTCGTGCCCAGACCGCGGCCGGTGGCGATCTCGACGATCCCGCCGAAGACGACCGCGCCGAGGGTCGAGCCGAGAAAGGCACCGACGATGCCCTGCCAGAAGCGATCGGGCAGGAAAACGGTGAAGTGCCAGAGCGCGATCCCCATCGTGAACCAGACCAGCAGGGCCATGAGTCAGCGATTCCTCCCGTGTTTGCGGCGTTGTTTGCGGCGTTCGCGCCGGCGCGCGTCGCGGTCGGCCCGCTCCGCCGCGGCGGGGTCCGGGGCAACCGCGGGCTCGCCGTTCGATGCCGGGTCCCCACCATCCCCCGTGGGCGGCTCGGCAACGGCCACCGGCGCGAGCTTTTCCTCGATCTCGGCTTCGGTCTCGCTGTCGTCGCTGAGCTTGGCCATGGCCATGTCGTCGGCAAAGGCAGGCACCGTCCCGTCCTCCTCGGCGATCCGTTCGCGGCGACGGGCAAAGCCCGGCTCACGCTCCTTCCAGGCGGTCAGGACCGGCGAGGCGATGAAGATCGAGGAGTAGGTTCCGGAGAGGATCCCCACTCCCATCGCGAAGGCGAAGTCTTTCAGCGTGGCGCCGCCGAAGATCAGCAGCGAGACCACGCCGAGCAGGGTCGAGAAGCTGGTCGCCAGCGAGCGGGTCAGCACCTCGCTCATCGAGCGGTTGACGATCTGCGAGAAGGCCGCCCGCGGCATCCGCGGCATGTTCTCGCGGATACGGTCGAAGACGATGATCGTGTCGTAGAGCGAGTAGCCCAGGATGGTCAGGAAGGCGGCGACCGTCCCGCTCGTCACCTCCCGGCCGGTCAGCGAGTAGACGCCCGCGGTGATCAGGATGTCGTGGAAGATCGCGATCAGGACCGGAACGGCGAACTTCGGGTCGAAGCGGAAGGCGACGTAGGCGCAGATCACCAGCAACGAGAAGATCAGCGCTTTGAGGGCGCTGTCGGCGATCTGCTGGCCGAAGGTCGGCCCGACGCTGGTGCTGTCGAAGCCGTTTTCGGCGATTTCGAATTCGGACTCGAGCGCCCCCTCGGCATCTTTGACCCGATCCGGGCCGAGCTCGCGGGTCGAGATCTGGAAGACGTTGTCGCCCAGTTCCGGATCGGATACCTGCTGCACCTCCTCGCTCTTGATTCCAGCCGAGTCGAGGGCGTCCCGCACCCCTTCCTCGTCGGTCGGCTGGACCAGGGCCACCTTGATCCGCGTCCCCGACTCGAAGTCGATGCCGAAGTTGAGCTGCTTGGTGGCGAGCGCGAAGGCGCCGATCATCAGGATCACGCCCGAGATCGAGAAGAACCAGCGGCTCGCCCCCATGAAGTCGAAGTGCCAGCGCACCCGTTGGCGCGAGGCGCCCAGCACGCCGGGCGAACGCAGGAAGCGCGAGCGGCTCATGCTCAGCAGCAGCGCCTGGGTGAAGACCACCGCGGTCAGCAGCGAGACGATCGTGCCGACGCCGAGGGTGAAGGCAAAGCCCTTGACCCCGGCCGTCGCCAGGACGAAGAGGATGAAGGCGGTGAGCAGGGTGACGACGTTCGCGTCGATGATCGTCGCGATGCCACGGCGATAGCCGGCGGCGATCGCGCTTGCCATCGGGCGGCCGGCGCGCACCTCCTCCTTGATCCGCTCGAAGATGACGATGTTGGAGTCGGCCGCGACCCCGATCGTCAGGATCAGTCCCGCGATCCCCGGCAGGGTCAGGGTGATCGGGATCAGTTTGATCAGGGCGAAGAAGATCACCCCGTAGGCGACCAGGGCGATCACCGCGATCAGCCCCAGGAAGCGGTAGTAGAGCAACAGGAAGACGAAGACCAGGATCAGGGCCACCACGCCGGCCTTGATTCCCGCGTCCAGGGCCTGGCTGCCCAGGGTCGCCGAGACCTGGGTCTGGCTGATCAGCTTCAGGTTGATCGGCAGGGCGCCGATCTGCAGGAAGGTGGCCAGGTCCTGGGCCTCCTGGATGCTGGTGAACCCGCCGGAGATCTGGGCGCCGGTGCGGCCGTCGATCCCGTCCGGGTTCTGCGAGAAGTCGATGATCGGCCGGGTCTTGACTTCGTTGTCGAGGACGACCGCGAAATGACCGGAAAGCTGCGCCGCCTGTTCGCCCGTAGCCGGCCCGATTGCCCGCGCCTGACCGCGCTGGGCGATCTGGCGCGTCACCTGCTGGAAGGCTTCGCGACCCTTGTCGGTGAACTGGAAGGTGACGTTGGGTTGACCGAATTCGTCGGTTTCCTGCTTGGGGTTGGTGATGTCGGTGCCGGAGAGCGCCGGGTTGTCCCTGAGCGCGTACCAGCCGGCGTTCTCGATCCCCTCGATCGGCGCTCCGCTCGAGTCGGTGGGCTGCTCGGAGACGACGATCGTGCCCGGTGGAACCACCGCAACGATCTGGCAGTCGCCGATTCTTTCGCCCTCGCATTCCTCTTTTTTCGGCCGTTTTCTCCCGGTGGCGCTGATGAACAGGTCTTCCCTGGAGAACTCAGGGCCGGCGACCAGTTTGTGCTGCGGGGTGCCGTCGAACAGGTAGTAGCGCGATTTGGTCGTCGAGCAGGTCGTGCAGTTCTCGACCGGCTTCTGTTCGGCGGCGAGCTTGACCGCACCGTAGGGAGTCGCATAGGCCCCCGCGAGGATCAGCCGCTGATTCTCTTCTTTGGAGGTGCTGCGACCCGCCGCGGACCATTCTTTGTTCGCTTCTTCGACCGCTCCCGCCGGCGGTTCGCGGCCCGGTACGCCGCCGATCGCCTTCTCCCGCCCGATCAGGTTGGGTTCCCAGTCGTAGAACTGGAGCTGCGCCGTCGAGCCGACCTGATCGATCGCCCGCTGGGCGTTGGTCACGTCGGGCAGGCTGACCGAGATCTCGGTGGTGCCCAGGCGCGACACCTCGGGCTCGGAAACGCCGAGCTTGTCGATCCGCTCGCGGATGATTTCGATCGAGCGTTCGACGTCCCCCCCGGTCACCTCCTTCACGGCGCCCGTCGGGGTGCCCTGGTAGACGAGCTCGACGCCGCCCTTCAGGTCCAGGCCGAGCCGGGTCGGCTTGCTCGCGATGACCAGGGCCGAGAGCGCGATCAGCGCCAGGACGAAGAGCAGCACGAAGAGGTTCCGGCGGCGTTTCATCCCTTCAGCTCTCCGGCGTCAGGACGATCAGCAGGCCGCCGTCGTCGTCGTAGGCCGGGAAGACGTCGGCGACGGCTTCCGCCGGCAGGTCCCCCTCGGCGTTGACCGAGACCTTTTTGCCGAGCGAGCGCACTCCCCACTCCAGCGAGGTCTCGATCGGGTCGCCGTTGCCGTCGCTGTCCCACTGCAAACCGAGAACTTCCTTCACCGGTCGGCCGATCACGTCCTCGTCGGTGAGCCCGGTCAGCTCGAAGCTGCCGCGGCCGGCGTCGATCACGCGCGCCTGCTGATCGCAGACGAAGAAGGCGGCGTTCGGCGCCGGGTAGTAGTCGTCGAGCAGCTCGAAGACGAAGCCGAAGCCGCATTTGGAGCAGCCCTTGGGTCGGCTGCTGAAGCCGGCTGTCCGGTCCGCGCTCAGCTCCCTGTTCCCGCAGTTGGGGCAGATGAAGAAAGGCATCCCCCCTCAGGTTACTGAGACTCCGCTCAGAACAGACTGCGCGATCCTTCGGGGGTGGGTAGCCCGAGGTGCCGGTAGGCCCGCTCGGTCAGCACACGGCCGCGCGGAGTGCGCTTCAACATGCCCTGCTGGAGCAGATAGGGCTCGAGCACGTCCTCGATCGTGTCCTGCTCCTCGCCGACCGCGATCGCCAGGGTCGAGAGGCCGACCGGGCCACCGCCGAACTTGGTCGCCACGGCCTCGAGCAGGTTGCGGTCGCTGCGGTCGAGCCCGCCGGCGTCGACCTCGAGCATCTCCAACCCGGCCGAGGCCACCTCCGCATCGACCGTGCCGCTGCCCTTCACCTGGGCGAAGTCGCGCACCCGCTTGAGCAGCCGGTTGGCGACTCGCGGCGTGCCGCGGGCGCGAGAGGCAATCGTCCGCGCCCCCTCGGCATCGATCTCCACCTCGAGGATGCCGGCGGAGCGCTCGATGATCTCGGCGAGGTGCTCGGCGTTGTAGTGCTCCAGCCGGTGGCAGACGCCAAAGCGGTCGCGAAGCGGCGTCGTCAGCAGCCCCGCCCGCGTCGTCGCCCCGACCAGCGTGAACGGCGGCAGCGGCAGCGTCACGGTGCGGGCGCCGGCCCCCTGACCGAGGACGACCGGCAGCTCACCGTCCTCCATCGCCGGGTAGAGCGTCTCCTCAACCGCGCGGCCGAGCCGGTGGATCTCGTCGATGAAGAAGACGCTGCCGGGCTCGAGCGCGGTGAGGAACGAGGCGACGTCCGCCTTGCGCTCCAGCGCCGGGCCCGCGGTCTGCACCAGCGGCACCTCCAGCTCGGCGGCGACGATGTGGGCGAGCGAGGTCTTGCCCAGCCCGGGCGGGCCGGCGAGCAGGACGTGGTCGAGCGGCTCGCCGCGCCTCCGCGCCGCCTCGATGAAGATCGCGAGCTGGTCGGTGACCTGCTCCTGGTTGACGAAGTCGGAGAGGCTTGGGGGTCGCAGCGAGCGGTCGAGGTCCTCGTCGGGTACCTCCGCCCGGGCGTCGTGAACCCGGACCTCTGCGTCCACCGGCACCGGCTCGCCGTCGATCCCGGGAGTCCGTATCCGCTTCGCGCTCATGCCGCTTTCCTCTCGGTCCCGGCTTTGCGCAATGCGCTGGCCAGCAACTCCTCGGGGTCGCTGCCGTCGATCCCGTCGAGAAGCTGCTCTGCCTCCAGCGGCGCATATCCGAGGTTGACCAGGCCGTCCCGGGCGAGAGCCCGCGGATCGCCGTCCTCTCCACCGGCCACGAACACCTCTTCCTCCAGCGCGCCGGCGACCTTCTCGCGCAGCTCGACGATGATCCGCTCGGCGGTCCGCTTGCCGATTCCCGGCGTCGCCTGGAAGCGCTTCGCATCGCCGGCGGCGATCGCCCGCAGCAGCTCCCGTGCTGGACCGCCCGAGAGCGCGGCGATCGCGACCTTCGGCCCGACGCCGCTGACCGAGACGAGCTGGCAGAAGAGGTCGCGCTCCTCCTCAGAGGCAAAGCCAAATAGAGCCAGGGAGTCCTCGCGCGCGACCAACTCGGCGTGCAGAAAGGCCTCACGGCCGGTTGCCGGCACCGCTTTCAGCGTTTCGGCGGAGACCGTCAGCCGGTAGCCGACCCCGCCGGCGTCGATCACGACGTGGTCGGGGCGCCGCACCATCACCTCTCCGCGCACCGCGGCGATCACCGGACAGCGCCTCCGGCCAGCTCGGCCGCCTCGCGATGAGCCGCACCGCCGCCGTGGCAGATGGCCACGGCGAGGGCGTCGGCGGCGTGGTCGGGCGTCGGCAGCTCGGGCAGGCCAAGCAAGGTGCCGACCATTCGCTGCACCTGCTTCTTGCCGGCCGCGCCGCTGCCGCAGACAGCCATCTTGATCGCCTGCGGCGTGTAGGTGAAGCAGCGGATCCCGGCCTGAGCAGCGGTCAGCATCGCCACGCCGCTGGCCCGGCCGACGGCCATCGCCGTCTGCACGTTCCTGCCGAAGAAGACGTCCTCGACCGCCATCGCCTTGGGCTCGTGCCAGGCGAGCAGCTCGGCCAACTCGGCGTGGATGCGCTGCAGGCGCCGCTCCATCGGCAGCTCGGCGGTCGTTTCGACGACGCCGCCGTCGAGCGCCACCATGCGGTTGCCCTCGACCCGAACGATGCCGAAGCCGAGATTTGCCGCGCCGGGGTCGATCCCCATGACTACTTCCATGGGAAGTGATTCTGGGAAACCGCCCGGATGCCTTTATGCAGCGAGCTTTTGCAGGACCTCGTCGGGAATGTCGAAGTTCGCGTGGACCTCGTTGACGTCGTCGTCGTCTTCCAGCGCTTCGATCAGGCCGAGCAGCGATTTGGCGTCGTTGCCCTTGACCTCGACCGTGCTCTTCGGCTCCATCGTCACGTCGGAGGACTGGATCTCGACGCCGCCGGCCTCGAGGGCCTCGCGCACGGCGCTGAGGCTGGCCGGCTCGCAGAGGACGCGCAGCAGATCGCCCTCTTCGCTGACGTCCTCCGCCCCCGCGTCTATTGCCGCGATCAGGTCGTCCTCGCCGTAGCGGGAGCCGTCGACCGCCAGCACGCCGCGCTTCTCGAAGATCCAGGCGACCGAACCGGGCTCGCCGAGGCTGCCGTTGTGCTTGCTGAAGGCGTGGCGCACTTCGGCGCTGGTGCGGTTGCGGTTGTCGGTCAGCGCCTCGACCAGGACCGCCGCGCCCCCCGGGCCATAGCCCTCGAACACGACCCGCTCGATCGCCTCGGCGTCGGCGCCGACGCCGGTGCCGCGGTCGACCGCCCGCTGGATGTTGTCCTTGGGCATCGAGGCGTCGCGCGCCTTCTGGATCGCCGTCGCCAGGGCGGCGCTGCCGTCCGGGTCACCGCCCCCATCTCGCGCCGCAACGGTGATTGCCCGCGCGAGCTTGGTGAAGAGCTTGCCGCGTTTGGCATCTGCGGCGCCCTTCTTGTGTTTTATCGAGGACCACTTCGAATGCCCGGACATCGTTTGCCATTCTATGAGCGAGGACGGAAGGGATGCCCCCAGAGACGATCACCCATTCGCACCCGACGAGCCCGCTCCGCGGTCTGGCGGCCAGCGGGGTCTTCGTCCTCATGCTCTTCGCCGCCCTGGCGCTGTGGACGGCGATCCCAGTCGGCTGGATCTGGATCGGCTCGAAGGTGTCGACGACCCAGTTCCCGGACGAGGGTCCCTACGCGGTGGTCGCCGTCGGGATCATCGTCACGATCATCGTCGACGCCTGGCTGATCGGCCGCCTCAACGCCCTCTACGAACGCATCACCGGCACCAATCGCCTCGCTCCGATGCGACCGAGCTGGCTGAAGAGCATGCGCGACACCGGCGGCGCCACCGGCACGACGACGGTGGTCGAGGCGGTGATGATGGGCTCGGTCCTGCTCGCCGGGCTGGTCTTCGTCGCCTGGTTCTTCCTGCTGGCCGGCTCACCGCTCCCTGATCAGTAATACAGCTTCGACTGCTTGTAAATATCATTCCGCTCGATGAGCAAGGGGGCGGCTGAAACGGACGTGCCGATACCCGTCTTCCCCGTCTGCGCGACCATCTGGCCCGCGGAAGGAAGGGGCGAGTGGGAAACGATCGAGGACCTGACCGACCGCGATGCGCTGGAGCGACTTCGAACCGCCGCCGGGGATGGGACGGTTTGGGTCGAGGCCCGAGTCGACGTCGACGACGACGAGGGGCAGCGCAAATGGCTGGAAGGCGAATACCCGGTCTGGGACGCGCTGCCGACCCCCCGCGTGTACTGGAGGCCGATGGGCGAGGTCCTGGAGGCGCTCGGCTTGCGGGCACCGCCGCCGCAACGAGTGGCCCGGGAGCTGGCCTCGAGCAGGCTGCTGCGGGCGCTCCCGTTTGCCTACTCGCGGGGAGCCTTCGGCACCGTGCGCGACGCGCTGTCTGAGCAGTGGGTCGTCGACGAGCTCGTGCGGCTGGCTGGGGGCGACCCGCTGACGGCCTTCCCGAGCGCCGGCTTCAAGCCCGGCAACAGCGAGTCCGACAGCGCCGAGGTCCTCTATACGGTGCTTCACGCGGCTGTCGGGGTCGTCGGCAATACGGTCGTCTCGGCACGGCTTCCCGACACCTTCTGTCCCGCCCTGGCCGCGGGACGCGCGCATGTCTCACCGCGCAAGCTGGTGCCCGCGGAGGTGCTGACCCGCTTCCTGCCCCAGGGCCGAACCGCCAGCGGCCGCGAGGTGGCGGAGGCGATTGGGATGCACCAGGCAACCAGCGCCCGAGCCGTCGCATTTCGAATTCGCGGTCGCCTGAAAGGCGTCGAACGCCTCGCTGAGCGTCTGGGGGACGAGAGCGCGCTGGATGGCGACGAGAAACCGGAGTTCAAGCTGCAGGTTGACGAAGCGGCGAAGAAGATCGACGCGCTGGCCGAGGTGGCGCAACAGCTCGACCGCACTTTGTCGACGATCCTGCGCCGGTTCAGCGGTGAGATCTCAGGTTCCCCCGAGGCGGTCCAGGAGCTGGTTCCGCCGGAGACCAAGCGCAGATACAGCTTCGCCCTCGACAATGTCCGTGCCCTCCACGACGACTGCCGGCTGGCCTCCCAGATCGTCAGCCACGAGCTCGCCAGCTACGAGCACTCGCAGCGTGAACGCTTCCAGTTCATCGCTGCCGTGCTCGCCTCGGTGGTCCTCATCCCAACCCTGATCGCCAGCATCCTCGGGGTGAATCTGGGAGTTCCCGGTGAGCACAGCCGGGTGGGATTCGTCGCTTTCGTGGTCGCGATCGGTGGCCTGTGCGCCGTCGGATACGCCGCCCTTCGCACGGCGGAGACATACGACTGGTCGCCGCCCTCGGGTCAGCTGAGGGGCCATCTCGGCGCGGCGGCGGCGATCCTGGTCGCGCTGGTGATCGTCCTGCTCTTGGTCTCGTAGTCGAGTCGGCGCTCAGACGACGAACTTACCGTCTTCCTGCATCACGGTGCCGTCGACTTCGAGCTTGCCGCCGAGGCGCAGGTCGCAGACCAGGTCGGTGTGGACCGCCGACTCGTTGAGGCCGCCGGACTCGGGGTAGCTCTTGCCCACCGCCATGTGGACGGTGCCGCCGAGCTTCTCGTCGAGCAGGACCTCGCGGGTGCCGCGGTCGATCGCGTAGTTGGTGCCGATTCCCAGCTCGCCGAGCCGGCGGGCGCCGGCGTCGGTGTCGAGCAGCTCGACCAGGAACTCCTCGCCCCGCTCGGCACTCGCCTCGACCACCCTGCCGGCCTCGAAGCGCAGGCGCACGCCGGCGACCTCGCGGCCGCCGATCGTCGCCGGCAGGTGGAAGCTCACTTCCCCCTCGACCGAGTCCTCGACCGGGCCGGTGAAGAACTCCCCGTCGGGCATGTTGTGGCGGCCGTCGCAGGGGATGAACCTGCGGTCGGCGATGCCGAGCTTGATGTCGGTACCGGGCGCGGTGACCCGCACCTCCTCGTGGCCCTCGATCCACTCCGCCAGGCGGGTCGTCTCAGCCGAGGCGCGCTTCCAGGCCGTCAGGGGATCGTCGTCGTCGGCGAGGCAGGCGCCATAGTAGAAGTCCTCGTAGTCGGCCAGGCTCATCTCCGCCTCCGAGGCGTAAGCATTGGTCGGGAAGAGCGTGTAGCACCAGCGGAACTCGCCCTTGGCGCTGCGCTCCATCGCCCGGCCCAGCAGCTCGCCGGTGGCCATTTGCCGGCGCGTCTGCCGCTGGGGCGGAATGCCGGAGAGCTCACGGGTGTTGGTGCTGGCGCCGACCGCGATGCGGACGTCGGCGTTGTCCAGCAGCCATTCCGAGGGGGGTGAGATCCAGTCGAGCTGAGCATCCGAGGCGTGCTTGTAGTAGACGGCGCCCTGACCGTCGAGCGAGACGTTCATGATCGGGTTCGCACCCGCTTTCAGCACCTCCTCGTAGACCGCCAGCAGCAGCGGCGCGGCAGCGCTCTCGCCGTCGATCGAGACCACCTCGCCCTCCTTCACCTCGGTCGAGTAGCCGACCAGGATCTTCGCCAGCCGCTCCGCTCTCGGGTCTCTCACGTCTTTGCCCCCTTCGACGCGTCATCCCGCGTCCTGGTCGTCATTGCCATGAACAACGCATGCATACGTGAATCGTCGGTCAGCTCGGGATGAAAGGCGCAGGCGAGCACGTCCCCCTCGCGCACCGCCACGGGGTGATCGCCGTAGGCGGCGAGGACGTCGACGGCGTCGCCGCAGCGCTCCACCCAGGGAGCGCGGATGAACACAGCCCGCAGGGGCTCATCGCCAATCCCCTCGACCTCCAAGTCAGCCTCGAAGCTCTGCAGCTGGCGACCGAAGGCGTTGCGCCGAGTGGTCACGTCGAGCAATCCCAGGTGGTCCTGGTCGCAGACGATCATTCCCGCACAGGTGCCGAAGGTCGGCTTCCCCGCTTCGTGGTGGCCGCGAATCGCCCCCTCGAGTCCCGCTGCAGCGATTCCCTTGACGATCGTCGTGCTCTCGCCACCGGGAACCACCAGGCCGTCGAGGTCCTCCAGACCCGTGGGCGTTCGCACCTCCCGGACAGCCGCGCCCAGCTCTTCGAACTTGAGGACATGCGCTTCAAACCCACCCTGGATGGCAAGGACGCCAATCAACATTTGCCTGCGCGGCCTCTCCCGCGGGTGGCACGGCGGCGGGGGTCCCCCATAGCGGAGGGCGCCGCGCAGCGGCGTCCGTGCACATGGGGAAGGGCCGCCGTGACGGGACCCGCGGGCCGCCGACGCTCAGGCACCGCGATCTTGCAGAAGCGCGTCGGCCGCGGCCAACTCGGCGATCTCGAGGCCCGGCATAGCCTCGCCGAGCCCGATCGACGCCGCGGCGACGCGCTCGGGGTCGTTGAAGTGCGTGGTCGCCTCGACGATCGCCCGTGCGCGGCGCTCCGGGTCGGCGCTCTTGAAGATTCCCGAGCCGACGAAGTTGCCCTCGGCGCCGAGCTGCATCATCAGGGCCGCGTCAGCCGGCGTCGCGATTCCGCCGGCGCAGAACAGCGGCACCGGCAGGCGTCCCCTCTCGGCGACCTCGTGGACCACTTCGAGTGGCGCCTGGTGCTCCTTGGCGGCCGCGGCCAACTCCTCGGAACCGAGCTGGCCCAGGCGCTTGATCCCCGCCACGATCTCGCGCATGTGGCGCACCGCCTCGACGACGTTGCCGGTGCCGGCCTCGCCCTTGGAGCGGATCATCGCCGCCCCCTCGCCGATCCGCCGCAGCGCCTCGCCGAGGTTGGTTGCGCCGCAGACGAAGGGAACCTCGAAGCCGAGCTTGTCGATGTGGTGGCGCTCGTCGGCCGGCGTCAGGACCTCCGACTCGTCGATGTAGTCGACTTCGAGCGCCTGCAGGACCTGGGCCTCGGCGAAATGGCCGATCCGAGCCTTCGCCATCACCGGGATCGTCACCGCCTCCTGGATCCCCTTGATCATCGCCGGGTCCGACATGCGGGCGACGCCACCGTCGCGGCGGATGTCAGCCGGCACACGCTCCAGCGCCATCACCGCGCAGGCCCCCGCCGCCTCGGCGATCCGCGCCTGCTCGGGCGTGACCACGTCCATGATCACCCCGCCCTTCAGCATCTCAGCCAACCCGGTCTTGACCCGGAACGTCGCTCTCTCAGCCATGACCTCGAATACTACGTCGCGGCCCGCGGGTCCTGTCACGGCGGCCCTCCCCCATGTGCTCAGACTCGCTTTGCGAGCCTTCCGCTATGGGGGACCCCCGCCACCGTGCCACCCGCGGGAGAAGCGTCAAACTCGGGCTCCGCTCCCGCGGGCCGGGGGCGGCCGTGCTACTTCAGTTTGTAGGCGCGAATGCGGTCTTTGTGAGCTGCTTC
>DASSXC010000098.1:0-4245 GCA_035704205.1 Solirubrobacterales bacterium
CGCTGGATGTTGTTCTCCGGCTGAGCCTCGGTCAGGCCAAGGCTGTTCACCTGCACCCCGTAGCGGAAGCGCAGCATCTTCTCGTCGGTCACCCCGTAGCGCTCGCGGCCGATCTCGCTCCAGAGCCGGCCCATCGTACGCAGCTTGGCGATCTCCTCGATCAGGCGGATGCCGGCGTTGACGAAGAAGGAGATGCGGCCGAAGACCTTCGGGAAGTCCGCCTCGGCGACCTGGCCGCGGGCCTTGACTTCGTCGAGCACGGCGATGCCGGTGGAGAGCGCATAGGCGATCTCCTGCACGGGGGTCGCACCCGCCTCCTGCAGGTGGTAGCTGCAGATGTTGGTCGGGTTCCAGCTCGGCACCTCGTTGACCGAGAAGGCGACCATGTCGGCGATCAGCCGCATCGAGGGCTCCGGCGGGAAGGCGTAGGTACCGCGCGAGAGGTACTCCTTGATGATGTCGTTCTGGGTCGTGCCCTTGAGCTTGGTCCGCTCGACCCCGTTCTCCTCGGCCACCGTGACGTAGAGGCCGAGCAGCCAGGCGGCGGTCGCGTTGATCGTCATCGAGGTGTTCATCTCGTCGAGCGGGATCCCGTCGAGCAGCTGGTGCATGTCGCCCTTGTGGGCGACCGAGACGCCGACCTTGCCGACCTCGCCGCGGGCCAGCACGTGGTCCGGGTCATAGCCGGTCTGAGTCGGCAGGTCGAAGGCGATCGAGAGGCCGGTCTGGCCCTTCGCGAGGTTGCCTTTGTAGAGCTCGTTCGAGCGACGGGCATCGGAGTGACCGGCGTAGGTGCGCATCACCCAGGGGCGGTCGCGCTCGGGCAGTCGGTGCTCAGGCATCGAGCAAATGATATTGCCGCCGAGGGCGTGTCCGAGTTTTTGCATCCATATGGATGCAAAAACTCGGACACGCCCGGCGGGAAGGGGCGTTCATGGCCTGACATGCGCATCTTTTCGCCGGGGCCGTGTTTAGGCTGCGGACGATGAAGGTGCGAATTGCAGCCGTTTCTCTTGCCGCGGTCGCGGTGCTCGCCTGTGCGGCCAGCGCGGGGGCGGCTCTGGTCGGGATCTACCGCAACGGCATGGAGTCCGACGCGCAGCGTGCCCAGATCGTCAAGCTCTCCGGAGAGCGGTGCGGGCGCGGTGGCTCCGACCACGCGGTGCGGATCACGGTGGGCAAGGAAACCAGTCGCTGCGCTTACCGCACGCCGGTGATCGGGCGGGACCTCGAGGTCGCCGCGATCGGTCGCCTGCTGAGCAACACGCCGCAGCCACTTCAACGCAAGGCCTTCCTCGCGGTCGACGTCCGCACCGGCGGCGCCGGTGCCGGCTATCAGCTGGCCGTCTTCCCGATGCAGGGCAAGGCGCAGCTTCGCAAGGTCCTCAGCGGCGGCCAGGTCGAGTACCTGCACATCGAGAAGGGGGTCCGGACGAAGGGCCTGAACCGCGCCAACGAACTGCGCATTCGCGCCTTCAACATCTCCACCGGCCCGCAGCGGGGAAGCTGCCGAATCCTCGCCTACGTCGGCAGCCAGCTGGTCGCCGACGTCACCGACTCGGCCGCCGGGGAGCTCGAAGGGCGCGCCTCGGGCTTCTCGCTCGGTGCGGTCGGCAACGCGAAGGGGACTGTGGGCAGCTTTGACGACGTGGTCGTCCGCGTCCCTGCTCCGAGTTAGCGCCTTTCCGCATAATGCGGGCGATGTCGACGACGATCGAGCAGCCGCGTACAGCGGGCCCCGACTCGGGGCTGGGTGGAGAGTGGCGGGTGATCGTCTGCAACGACAACCACAACACCTTCGACCACGTCGCCGAGACCCTGGCCCGCGTGATCCCCGGCGTCACCGTCCCCCGCGGGCACGAGATCGCCGAGACGATCCACAGCAGCGGCCAGGCGATCGTCTGGTCGGGACCGCGCGAGCCGGCCGAGCACTACTGGGAGCAGCTCAACGAGGCGGGCCTTACGCTCGCCCCGCTCGAGCGGGCTTAGCGCCTGGGGTTTCGCCCGCCGCCCTCGGACGCGAAGCGGAGGAGGTGGCGGTTGGTGATTACTCGGCGGCGACGAGGGTGTGCCAGGCCGGCAGGATTGGCAGATCGTGCAGGTCGATGATCGCGGCGCGGGCGGTCTCGATCTCCTCTGAGAACCAGTAGCGCTCGAAGTCCGCGCGGCTCTCCCAGATCGAGGTCTGCTGGAAAGCCAGCGGATCGTCGATCGAGCGGGTCAGCGACCAGCTCTTGGCGCCGAAGGCGGGCATCCGCGCCGCCGCCGGTTCCCAGAGATCGAGCCAACGATCGGCCCGGAAGGGGGCGATGTGCCAATCGAGCGTGCAGACCTCGGCCATTTCTAAGCTCCCACCTCGGCCCGGATCGCCCCGGCGCCGTCCGCGTTCTTGCCCTCGTCCTCGGACTCGGCCCCGACCAGGATCGAGATCTTGCCGAGGTGCTTGTTTTCGTGCAGCAGCTGGTGCGCCTCGGCGACGCCCTCGAAGCCCATCGTTTTCCAGATCACGGGTCGCACCTTGCCCTCGGCCATCAGCTGGTTGGCGCGCATGCACTCATACGCGTTGGCGAAGTGCGAGCCGATGATCTGCTTCTGGCGCATCCACAGGTAGCGCACGTCGAAGTCGAGCTGGAAGCCCGAGGTGGCGCCGCAGATGACGACTTTGCCGAACGGCTTGACGACGAACACCGAGGTCGGGAAGGTCGCCTGGCCGACGTGCTCGAAGACGATGTCGGGCGCGTCGCCGAGGATCTCTTTGACCCGCTTGGCGAAGCCGCGCGAGGCCTTGAAGCGCTCCTTGTCGGCTGCCTTGTCGGCAAGGTTCTCGGGCGTCCGCATCATCTCGCCGAACTCGGCCCGGTTGATGTAGTCGACCGCGCCGAGCTGCTTGACCAGCTCGCCCTTCTCGTCGGAGGAGACGACGCCGACCGCGTTGGCGCCGGCCGCCCTGCAGAGCTGCACGGCGAAGACGCCGAGCCCGCCGGCGGCGCCCCAGATCAAGACGTTGTGGCCCGGCTGCAGCTTGCACTGGTCGATCAGCATCCGGTAGGCGGTGAAGTAGGTGAGCCCGTAGGCGGAGGAGTCGACCCAGGAGAGGTTCTGGGGGCGGGGGAGGAGCTGCTGCGCCTGCACCTTGGTGAACTGGGCGAAGGAGCCCCAGGTCGTCTCGTAGCCCCAGATCCTCTGGCTCGGCGCGGCCAGCGGGTCGAGCCCGTGCACCTCGACGTCCTCGTAGGAGGCCTGGTTGCAGTGGACGACGACCTCGTCGCCCGGCTTCCAGCGGGTGACGCCCTCGCCGACCTTCCAGACGATCCCCGAGGCGTCGGAGCCGCCGATGTGGTGGCCGTACTCGGGGTGGTCGCCGTAGCCGAAGACCGAGACCGGTTTACCGAGCGCCGCCCAGACGTTGTTGAAGTTGACTCCCGCGGCCATCACCCGCACGATCACCTCGAAGGCGCCGGGCTCGGGCACCTCGATCTGCTCGAGCTGGAAGGCGTCGTTGGGCTCGCCCTCGCGCTCCTGGCGGATCACCCACGCCGCCATCGTCTCCGGCAGCGTGCCGGGCTCAACATCCAACTTCGCGACTGCGCTCGTGTCGACGGCCAAAACCAGGTCCTCCGTAGCGTCGTTTTTGCGGGGCGCCGAATCCTAGACGGACTCGACCGCTCCTAGTCGAGCGCGGGGCTCTCGGCCTCGCTGAGCTCGGGCGCGGCGATCGCCCTGACCGTGATCTCGGTCGGTTCGGGCGGCTCGATCTCCTTGCCTGGGGCGATGCCGAGCTCCTCGACCTTGCGCAGCTGGGGCAGCAGCCTGCCCTCCATCGAGGCGACCGCCGAGTTGTAGGCGCCGGTGGCCGAGCCCAGTCGTTTGCCGACGGTGTTGAAATCGGTCAGGAACTTGGTGAAGCGAGCGTGCATCGTGCCCGCCGCCTCGGCGATCTCCGCCGCCTCGGCGACCATCCGCTCCTGGCGCCAGCCGAGCTCCATCGTGCGCAGCAGGCCGATCAGCGAGGTCGGGCTGACGACGAGGACGTTGCGCTCCAGCGCGTAGTCGAAGAGCGTCGGGTCAGCGGCGAAGGCGGCGTGCATCGCCGGCTCGTTGGGGATGAAGCAGATCACCAGGTCGGGCATCTCACCGGCCTTGAACTGTCCCTGGTAGTCCTTGGAGCTGAGGGCGCGGATGTGCTCGCGGGCCTGCCGCGCGTGGCGCTCGAGCTGGACGATGCGCTCGGCTTCCACCTCCGCC
>DASSXC010000099.1:0-4318 GCA_035704205.1 Solirubrobacterales bacterium
AGCGCTCGCCGAAGAAGCGGTCGAGCAGGTCGCGGAGCTGAGGCTCCTGCACCGTCTCCAGAAGCTGGCGCAGCTTGGCCTCCAGATCCTCGAAGGAGATGTCGGACTCGGCGGCGAGATCGGCTTGGTCGTAGTCCTCCACGGCGGCCTCGCGAAGGGCGGAGAGCTTGATCTTCGCCCCCCAGCGCTCGCTCATCTCGAAGACGCCACCGACCTCCACCGCCGTGCCCGGCGTGGCGGTCGCGTAGAGCTCCTCGGCGTCCGACCAGGCCACGGCCTCGGCCGTGCCGCTGGCGTCACCCAGCACCAGCCGCAGCCAGGGCTCGCCGTTGCGCTTGCGGCGCAGCTCGCGCTGGCGCACCGCGTAGACGCCCTCCACCCGCTGACCGTCCTCGAGCTCCCGCAGGGGCACCCGAGACGCCGCGCTCGTGTCCCCAACCGGGGCCGCCGGGGGCGCTTCGGCAAGCGAGCCGCCGGAGGTGTCGATCAGGGCCTCCTGGAACATCGTTGGATCGAGTTGCTCCATTTCAGGCCAAGGTAGAGCCAGGGGCGGACGGCGCAGACCCGATGCTTACAGCACGCCGCCGAGCCAATGGCCGAGCGCGACCGCGGCAAAGCCCGCGATCAGCGAGAGGCCGAGGTTGAGCCAGACGAGATGGGTGTGCCCGGCCTCGGCGAGGCGATGCGAGTCGAGGATCCAGGTTGAGAAGGTGGTGAAGGAGCCGATGCCACCGCCGGCGACGATCACCAGCGCCTGCCCTTCCAGTGCGAAGCCGGCGACCAGGCCCAGCGCAAGCGCGCCGGCGATGTTGACGGCCAGGATGCCGTGCGGAAAGGGGTGGTCGGCACGCGCGGTGAGGGCGGTGTCGATCAGGTAACGGGCGGCCGCGGCCGCGCCGCCGAGCAGGCCGACGGCGATCCAGGCCGGCGCGCTCACCGCGCCGCCTCGGGCCGGCGCTCCAGAGCGATCCCGATCCGGACGAAGGCATAGCCAGCGGCGAGGGTGGCGCCGATGTATGCCGCAGCGAGGCCGAGGTGACCCGCCTCGACCATCTCGAACAGCTCGAGCTGAAGCGTCGAGAAGGTGGTCAGGGTGCCGCAGATGCCGGTGGTGAGGAAGGGGTGGGCAAGGCTGTCCTCGGGATGATCGCTCAGGCGAGCGAAGAAGTAGCCGAGCAGCAGCGCGCCGACCATGTTCACGGCAAAGGTCGCCCACGGCCAACCGTCGGGGCCATGCGGCGCGGCCTCAGCCAACCCCACCCGAGCCAGTGCCCCGATCACCCCACCGACATAGATCGCCGCGAGGCGGCGAAGCTCGAAGTTCGTTGCGGGCATTTGCGGTCTCCTATCAGCGTCGTTGGACGTGGTAGGGACCGTCAGCGGACTGAACCGCGCTTATGAAGGAGCGAGCCCCATCGCTCGTTACAGAATGGTAACCGCGGGCCGGGGGCGTTGCTTAGGGTTGTCACCGCGATGGATCCCCGTCCCGACCTGGCGCGCCGCTCTGTGGCGGAGGGAATCGGCGCCTTTGCCCTCGTCTTCGCCGGCTGCGGGGCGATCGTCACCGATGCGGTCCACGCCGGGGTGCTGGGCGCCGTCGGCGTCTCGCTCGTCTTCGGGCTGGTGATCATGGCGATGGTCTACGCGACCGGCCACCTCTCCGGCGCCCACCTCAACCCCGCCGTGACCCTCGCCTTCGCCCTCACCCGCCACTTCCCGGCCCGGGAGGCGATCGCCTACGTCGCCGCCCAGATCGTCGGGGCGCTCGCCGCGGCGGCGCTGCTGCTCGCGGTCTGGCCGAGCGAGCCGGCCTCGCTTGGCGCGACCGTGCCCAGCGTCGGCGCCGGCAGCGCCCTCGTCTACGAGGCGGTGCTGACCGCCTTCCTGATGTTCGTGATCATGGCCGTGGCGACCGACACCCGCGCGGTCGGCGCCGGAGCGGCGATCGCGATCGGCGGCACGGTCGGCCTCGACGCGCTCTTCGGCGGCCCGATCACCGGCGCCTCGATGAACCCGGCGCGCTCGCTCGGGCCCGGCCTCGTCTCGGGCGAGCTGCACGAGATCTGGATCTACCTCGTCGGCCCGATGGTCGGCGCCGCCCTCGGCGCCGTCGCCTACCAGCTCGTCCGCGGCACCCCGACTCCCCGCCGACGGGCCGAAATGTCAACTCCCGGTAGACCAATCGTCCCGTCAACGCCGAAAGAAGCCTGATGGCGCGCGTCCTCTTCGTCTGCCTGCACAACGCCGGGCGCTCGCAGATGAGCGAGGCGCTCTTCGCGCGGGCCGCGGGCGGCCGCCACGAGGCTCGCTCGGCCGGGACGACCCCGGGCGAGCGAGTCCACCCCGAGGTGGTCGAGGCGATGGCCGAGCTCGGCATCGACCTCGGCGACCGCGTCCCCCGCAAGCTCAGCCGCGCGGACGCCGAGTGGGCCGACGTCGTGGTGACGATGGGCTGCGGCGACGAGTGCCCGTACATCCCCGGCAAGCGCTACCTGGATTGGGACCTGCCCGACCCCAAAGGTCGCCCGCTCGCCGAGGTCCGTGCGACCCGCGATGAGATCGAGCGCCGGGTGACGAAGCTGATCGGCGAGCTCGAATAGATTCCCCGGCGATGAAGGCCATGCGGTACATCGCCCTCACCGAGGCGACCAGCTTCCTGGCCCTCCTGGTCGCTTCGTACGTCAAACGCACCGGGGGAGGCGAGCTGGGGGTGCAGATCCTCGGGCCGATCCACGGCGCGCTCTTCATCCTCTACGTGATCGTCGCCCTCAACCTGCGCGCCGACGCCGGCTGGTCGGCGAAGACGACCTTCTGGATCCTGGTCGGCGCCGTGGTCCCCTTCGGCGGCTACGTGGTCGACTGGTGGCTGGTCCGGGAAGCGCGGCGGGCCGAGCAGGCGTCGGCGCCATGAGGCTCTGCCGGTTCGCTTCCGACGGTGGCGAGCCTGCGCTCGGCGTGGTCGACGGCGAGGAGGTCGCCGACCTCTCCTCCAGCGAGGCTCCCGCCGAACCGGCCGCCGCCCTTGGGGAGCTCGGTCAGGCGCGGTTGGAGGAGCTGGCCGAGGCGGCCCCGCGACGGGCGCTCGCCGACCTGACGCTGCTGGCGCCGGCGGCGCCGCGCAAGTACCTGGCGATCGCGCTCAACTACCGCGACCACATCGCCGAGATGGGCATGGAGCCCCCCGAGGTCCCCGTCTTCTTCAACAAGCAGGTCAGCTGCGTGGTCGGGCCCGGCGCCGACGTCCACATGCCGAAGGTCTCCACCTTCCTCGATTACGAGGCGGAGCTGGCGCTGGTGATCGGCAGGCGCTGCCGCCACGTGCCGGTTGAGCGGGCCCACGAGGTGATCGCCGGCTACACCTGCGCCAACGACGTCAGCGTGCGCGACTGGCAGGGGAAAGCGCAGACGATGACGATCGGCAAGTCCTTCGACACCCACGGCCCGCTCGGGCCCTGGCTGGTCACCGCTGAGGAGCTCGGCGACCCCAACGACCTCGCGATCCGCTGCTTTGTCAACGACGAGCCGCGCCAGGACGCGCGCACCAGCGAGATGGTCTTCGACTGCTTCCAGCAGGTCTCCCACCTCTCCGAAGCCTTCACGCTCGAGCCGGGCGACGTGATCGCCACCGGCACCCCGTCCGGAGTCGGCCTCGGCCGCCAGCCCGTCCGCGACAACCTGCTCCACGTCGGCGACACGGTGCGGGTGGAGATCGAGGGGATCGGCGAGCTGGTCAACAGCGTGGTCGAGGAGCCCGAGGGCTTCGTCGCCGGCGGGTAGATGCTGACCGAGCGAGTGCAGCGCTGGCGCAACGAAGGCGCCATCGAGGAGGTCGACGGCCGCAAGCTGTTCGTCCGCCGACGCGGAGGGGGCGGCGACGAGCCGCTCCTGCTCTTCCTGCACGGCTTCCCCTCCAGCTCCTACGACTGGCGACCGCTGTTCGAGCTGCGCCCGGCCGGTGAGGCGACCTTGACCTTCGACTTCCTCGGCTTCGGCCTCTCCGAGAAGCCCCGCGACCACGAGTACACGCTCGCCTGGCAGGCCGACGCCGTCGAGGAGCTGGTGCGCCGCGCGGGCTCGCCGCCGGTCTTCGTCGTCGGCCACGACATGGGCACCTCGGTCGCCACCGAGCTGATGGCCCGCGACCTGCGCGGCGAGCTGGGCATGCGGATGACCGGCGCGATGCTCTTCAACGGCAGCATGCTGCTGCACCTGGCCAAGCCGACGCTCGGTCAGAACCTGCTGCGCAGCCGGCTGGGCTCGCTCTTCGCCCGCCTGACCAGCGAGCGCAGCTTCCGCGCCCAGTTCTCGCGCGTCTTCT